>PMBP01000384.1 GCA_003152975.1 Phycisphaerales bacterium
CATCCAGGGTGCTCAACGCGACAACGCGGGTTCGATTGGCAAAATGCAGCATCTTGGCCAGCGTGACCCCGATCCGAAGTCCGGTAAAACTGCCCGGCCCGACCGTCAGGTACACCTCCTGGATATCGCCGGGGACACGACCGATCTCTTCCAGGAGGGCCTGGATTGCGGCAAACAGCTCGGCACTGTGACGAAGCATCCCCGAAAAAGTCCTGCTGACCAGGATCTGGTCCCCCGATCCGAGGGCAACGGAACCGAATCGGCCGGAGGTGTCCACGGCCATCGCCAGCCCGGCTGTCTTGTCAATATTCATAGGTGATCCCAAAGATTTGAATGGATGCATTTGAAGCGCCAGAACTATAGCCGCCCGGAGGAATCCTGACAAGTGTCACAATCAGTATTGGCGGATTATTTTTTCTCTTGCAATCTTGTTTTGGGGTCGGTACACTGCTGACGCTTCTGACACTCGATGTCGGGTGGCGTGTTGTCATAAAACCGGATTAGACCTTTTATTTCATGGAGGCACATGGTGACTCGGATCGCAATTTCGCCAGGGCGGATTTCAAGAATTCTGCTGGCCCTGTTGGTGGTTCTGAGCAGTGCCGTGGTCGTTTCGAGTCTCTCGCAGGCTCAACCGTCCACGAAGCAGGATGCTATGAGACAGAAGGGCCAGTGGGAACTGGACATCGCCGCGGAACAAATCAATCGCGGCATGTTCAAGGACGCCGAAGCTCGTCTGCTCCAGACGCAGGAGTTGTATAAAAATTATTTGTCGGCCGACGAGAATGCCAAGCTGACTTCCCTGATGGACAAGGCCCACAAGGCCGTCGCCGAACGGGAACAGATTCTCGCTGCGCTGAAGACCAGCGATGAGTTGGAGAAGGACGGGCAGTACGGGGATGCCATCGTCAAACTGGACGCGGTCAAGGACAGCCCCTTCCTCAAGAAGCCCGAACAGCTACAAATCAAGCAGACCATCGCTGGCCTGAAGGAAAAGGCCTCCGGTGCCACGCGACAATTCCAGGCCCTGTTCGACAAGAGCGAAAAACTCTTCCTGTTGGGTGAACTCGACAAGGCCGAAAAGGGATTTGCCCAAATCGCCAATTCCGGGGCCGATCTTCGCTCCAAAGACGGCAAGACCGCCAAGGATTATCTCAAGTTGATTGCGCAGGCCAAGGGTGGCCAGACCGCGCCGGCTGAGAAGCCGGCCAAACAGCCCGCCGAACAGCCGAAAGCGGAAGAAAAACCCGCCCCGACCGTGGGCTCGATCGACATTGAAAAGGAATTAATCGGATCCGGGAAGCCCGACTACAAGCCGTCCGAAGCCAAGACCCCCACCAAGCCGGCGATCGATGTGGCCTCCGCGGTCCAAGCGATGTCGGCCGACTCGGTGCCTGCGGTCGCGTCTTCGGACAAGTCCGCTTCATCCAAGCAGACTGAGCAGCCCAACCCGAAGGCGGAGGTTAAGGTTGAACAACCCGCCCAGCAGCCCAAGGCCGAGATTCCGTCCGGACAACCCAAGGTTGAAAAGCCGGCGCAACCGGTTGTGGAAGCCAAACCGGCCGAGAAGCCCGTTGCTGCCGCCGAAACGCCCGTGAAGGTCGAATCCGCTCAACCGGCGGAAAAGACCCAGGTGGTTACTTCGGCTCCGGCCGAAGCCAAATCCGTTGCCGCGGCCGATCAGCCGGCGGCGGAACAACCCGCACAAGACGGCTACATTCGCGAGATTCTTCGCCAGCGGAATGTGCAGCGGGATTACACCGGCGCGATTGTGAAGGATGCGCTGGAGAAAGCGGGAAAGTTGCTGGAAAAAGAGCAGTTTGTCGAGGCCAAACAGGCCTTGGCCAAGGCCTTTGCCACCCTCGACCGCAACAAGATGCTTCTCGGCGATGAACTGTACAAAGAATACCAGATGAAGCTGTCCGAACTGGAAACCTTGGTGGACCGAAAGCGGGCAGAGGTCGAGCAGAAGCAGAACGAAACCAGGATTGTCCAAACGCAGGAACTGACCACCAAGATCCGAAACGATATGAATCGGCAGCGGCAGGATGCCGTTGTGGATTACATGAACCGGACCAAGGCCTTCCAGAAGGAACAGCGGTACGAGGAGGCCCTCGGCCAGCTCGAACAGCTTTTGAGTATCGATCCGACGAACACCGATGCCCTGATCCTCAAACAGACCTTACAGGATACGGTGAACTGGCGAGAACAGCTTCGGACAAATAAGGAGAGTGCCAAAGAAGAAGTCGCCCTGCTCCTGGAGACCAACAAGAAGTCCATCCCGTATTTCGAGGACATTACCTATCCGAAAAACTGGAAGGACATTGTGGCCAAACGGGAACAGATGGAACTGACGCCGGAAGACCAGAAAAACGCCGCGGCGTATGACCTGCTCAAAAAGGTTGTGGACCTGACGCAGTTGCAGGTGGATATGCCTTTGGCCGATGCGATCAAGGTGCTTCGCAACGCCATCGAGCCGCCCCTGCCGATTACCGTCAACTGGAACGACCTGCGCGAGGTGGCCTTCGTGGAACAGACCTCTCCCATCGGCATTTCCGGCGACGGTCTGTTTGCCGTGTCGCTTAAGACCGGCTTGGAAGAAGTTCTCCGCGGCGTCGGCAGTAGCTCCGGTCAGAACATTGATTACTACATCAACCAGGGGGTCGTCATCATCTGTAGCACGCAGAATCCCCTCTATCTCAAGTACAAGTACATCCTTCGCTACTACGATGTGTCCGAATTGCTCAGTCCACCCTCTTCCGGCATGAGCACGGGCGGCGGCATGGGTGGCGGTATGGGTGGGGGCATGATGGGGGGGCAGGGATATAACCAGATGTTGTCCCAGTATCGTGGCTATGAGT
>PMBP01000431.1 GCA_003152975.1 Phycisphaerales bacterium
CGCCGATGGACCGCGAGGACATCCACATGATCGCGTTGAACCTCGATCAGTGCATGGATTCCCTCAATACCATCGCGCAGCGAATCGAAATCTACAGTGTCCGCACGGTGCCGGTCAATGTCGTTCGCTTCTGCGTCCTGATCGTGGATATCGCCTCCGAGCTCAATCGCCTTATCCAGGCCCTCAAAAGCAAAAAGGACATGACCTCGATCCTCAAACGCATGCACATGCTGGAAAACGAGGCCGACACCCTGTTTCATACCAGCATTGCCGGCCTCTTTCAAACACAGGACCCCATCGAGATCATCAAGTTCAAGGAACTCTACGAACAACTGGAATATGCGGTCGATCGGGTCGATCACATCGGCAAAGTCGTTCGCGGCATCATGGTAAAGCAGGGATAAAATGACGATTTCTCTATTCGCCCTGCTGATCATTGTCATGGCCCTGCTGTTTGACTTCCTCAATGGATTTCACGATGCGGCCAACTCCATCGCCACCATCGTCGTCACCCGCACGCTGAGCCCCGCCCAGGCGGTCTTGATGGCGGGGGCGGCCAACTTCGTGGGCTATTTCGTCTTCGGCGTCGCCATCGCCAACATGGTCGGCAAAGGCATTATCGACAGCCAGGCCGTGACCCTGACGATCCTCTTTCCGGCCCTGATAGGGGCCGTTCTCTGGAACATTCTGACCTGGCTTCTGGGACTTCCGACCTCCAGCAGTCATGCCCTCATCGGGGGGCTGGTCGGCAGCGGATTCGCCGCCGCCGGGACGAAGGTGATCCTCTTCAAGGGATTGTTCAAGGTGTTTCTGTTTATTTTCCTGGCCCCCGCCATCGGTATGGCTGGCGCGATCGTTGTGACCATGCTGGTGATCCTGATCGCGCGGAACATGAATCGTCGAAAGACCAACGCCCGTTTCAAAAAATTGCAACTGGTCGCGGCCGTGTTTTCCAGCATCGGCCACGGCACCAACGATGCGCAAAAAACCATGGGCATCATCGCGCTGACCCTGTTGGCCTCCGGCGTCAACAAGGAATTTCATATCGATACCTGGGTGGCCCTGGCCTGTCAGTCCGCCATCGCGCTGGGGACGATCTTCGGCGGATGGCGCATCGTCAAAACCATGGGGACCAACATCACCAAAATCGGCCCCATGGAGGGCTTCTGCTCCAGCGTTTCGGCCGCGGTCGTCATGATCGGCACGGCCCATTTCGGAATCCCCGTCAGCACCACCCATGTCATCGCCGGCTCGATCATGGGCGTCGGAACCGTCGAACGCGCCCATTGCGTCCGATGGGTCACCGCTCGCCGCATCGTCTGGGCCTGGTTCCTGACCATCCCCTTCACCGCCCTGGTCTCCGCCGTCTGTTACGGCGTGATCTCCCTGTTCTACTGATCCCCTCGCGGTCGATCCTGGCCCCGTGGAGGTTTCCTTTGAGACACCCCCGTGACCTCTCGCTTGTGTTTGTAGGGGCGGGTTTTAACCCGCCCTTTGCGATGCCCTGAGTAGGTCGATGGAACATCGGCCATATCGAAGGGTCATGCCGGGCTTGACCCGGCATCCAGACGGCGATAGGGGGGACACGGCATTTGCCCTTTCCTTGTCATTCCCGCGAATGCAGGAATTTAGATGTAGCACAAGCGTCCTCGCTTGTGATTAATGACCTTCCGGCGCGAGCGCCGAATCCATATCTTTGCTCTTTGATTTTTTACTATTTCTATCAGGCCCGAAGGGCCGGCAGTTTGTAGCCGGGGGCGTCAGCCCCCGGAACCCATCATCCCCCCACAATGAAGCCCCGAAGGGGCGACAGAATCCGCCCTCATTCGCCTTGTACGGGCGACGCGTGAGTCGCCCCTTCTTTCACGCTTCCTTTACCGTCCGAATGGTCCGACGGGTCCGAATCGTCCAACCTGCTAATCGTCCAATCGCGCCCCCCGGCCCATTGTACGGGCGACGCGTGCGTCGCCCTCGCACGCCGTGCCCTTTTGTGTCATCCCGACCGAAGGCCGCAAAGCGGCCGAAGCGGAGGGATCTATTCTCTCCTGACTTCTGCCTGTCCCCCTTACAAACACATCTCCTCGTAGATATTGTTGCACTTCAGCCAGTCGGCCGCCATCATCGCCAGGTCCGACAGGTTCACCCGGCAATCCTGATTGAGGTCGGCGCCCATCATGCTCTGGCACCCCGGATCATATTGAAACACGGCCAGCTTGGGATTGTTGGCCCGGATCGCCGGGATATGGGCCAGATAGGTCTCTTTGGTCAGGACCGCATTTCGGGCGGCATAGATTTCCCTGAATTTTGTCTGCCCCGTCAATGCGGAAAAATCGCTGATCTGGTTGGAATTGATATACAGGTACAAAAGGTTGACCAATCCTGCCAACGGACGGATATCCGAAACCTTGTTGGCGCTCAATACCAGCGAGTAGAGTTTTGTCAGTCCGGCCAGTGGTGAAATATCCGTAATCTTGTTCGAATACAAGCTCAGAACCGTCAGCTTGTTCAATCCAGTCAGGGGACTAATTTCTAAGACATTGTTTGTATCCAGTGAAAGGGTGCCAAGGTTCAGCGCCGTCTCCAAGCCGACGAGACTGGTGATCCCCTTGTTCTTTGCCGACAGGACGGTCAGCTTAAGCATATCCTCCGCCGTCGGATTCGTCACCCCCAGCGCCGCCTCCACCGCCGCCTTCAGGTTCGCATCGGCAAAATAAACTCCCGGGCCGACAAATGACTGCCACGACAAGATCGGATACCCTTCAGTGGGCATCCTCCATATGTCCGCCGTTCCATTGACCGACTCCCCAACAAAATCCCAACCGGCATCGGTAAAGGTCGAAAGGGTTTTCATCTGAATCGTCGTCTTGCCTGTTCCCATCGCGCTGGCGGTTGTTCCTGAAGTGTCGGTATCCCAGAAATTGTCCGTGTCCTCATAATTTCCGCTGGTATCGACATCACCGCAAAATCCGCCGACGTTGTTTGTTCCGCTGACGGCACCCGTCGCGTAGCAGTAACTAATCGAACCGTAATTCCACCCCGTCAGTCCGCCGATGGAGTTGTCTCCGCTGACTGCGCCGGTTGCATAGCAATTGCTGAGGGTTTCAAAATTATCTCCTGCCAGCCCACCGACATATTGATAGCCATTGACTGTTCCCGTGGCATAGCAGCTACTGATTGTACCGGTATTATTATCTCCCACCAGCCCGCCGACATACCAGCTATTTCCATTCACATTTGCCGTCGCATAACAGGTGCTGATGGTGCCGCCGTCATTCCGTCCCACCAAACTGCCGACATAATCGCCTGTTCCACTGGCCAAACCGGTCACATAGCAGGCGGTG
>PMBP01000133.1 GCA_003152975.1 Phycisphaerales bacterium
TTCCGTAGCCCTGCTTGTGGCCTTGGTGGCATTCTTCAAGAAGGATCCTGTCCAGCCCGCCGCGCAAAAGGCCTGACGGGTAACAAGTAAACAACAACCCTGAAAGATAGCGGAGAAATTCCAATGAAAACCCATTCGCTTAAAACGATTTCGCTGGCGGCCGTGGCCGTCTTTGCTCTGGCTTGCGTTGCGCCGCTTCTGGCCGAGAACAATACCCCGCCTGAAGGATTTATTTCCCTTTTCAACGGCAAGGATCTGACCGGTTGGAAGGGACTGTTGAAAGCCCCCAACGACAACCCCAACGAGCGAGCCAAGCTCAAGCCCGAAGACCGAGCTAAGGCCCAGGCCGACGCCGACAAGTTCATGAAGGAGCACTGGTCCGTCAAGGACGGCGTGCTGATCTTCGACGGCAAGGGCTTCAGTTTAGCGACCGCCCGCGAGGACTACGGCGATTTCGAAATGCTCGTCGATTGGATGCTTCCCACCGAAAAAGGCGACAGCGGCATCTATCTCCGCGGAGCCCCGCAGGTCCAGATCTGGGATCCCGGCTATCGCAAGATCGGCTCCGGCGGCCTTTACAACAACAAGACCAACCCCAGCAATCCCACCAAGATCGCAGACAAGCCCATCGGCCAGTGGAACACCTTCCGTATCAAGATGGTCGGCGATAAGGTCACCGTCGATCTCAACGGCGAGCGCGTCGTGGACAATGTTGTCATGGAAAACTACTGGGACTACAGCAAGCCCATCTTCCCCCTCGGCCAGATCGAGCTGCAGTGCCACGGCGACCCGATCCACTTCCGCAACATCTACATCCGCGAAATCCAGAGGCCCGGCCTCTTTCGCACGCTCTTTAACGGCCGTGACCTGGCCGGCTGGGTCGGCGACACCACTGGCTATGTCGTCGAAGACGGAACCATCGCCTGCAAGCCCGGCGGCAACCTCTACACCGCCGAACAATTCGCCGACTTCCACTTCAAGTTCGACTTTAAGGTGACCCCCGCCGCCAACAACGGCGTCGGCATCCGCGCCCCGCTCAAGGGCGATTCCGCTTATGCCGCCATGGAGATCCAGATCCTCGAAGATACCGACCCGAAATATAAAGATCTCCAGCCCTACCAGTTCCACGGATCGATCTACGGCGTGGTGCCCGCCAAACGCGGCTTTTCCAAAAAGATCGGCGAGTGGAACTCCGAAGAGATCATCGCCAAAGGCCCGCATATCCAGGTGATTCTCAACGGCACGACCATCGTCGATGCCGACATCAACGAGGCCGGCAAAGACGGCACGATGGACCACAAGGAACACCCGGGCCTCAAGAACCCAACCGGCCACATCGGCTTCCTTGGCCACGGTGATGTCCTCTGGTTTCGCAACATCCAGGTCATGGACCTCAAGCCGCAATAAACAACATCGATTCCGGCGCAAACATAAGGGGCGGATTCATCGGAATCCGCCCCTTTACATTTCCCTATCCTTCGCGTTGTCTTATTTCGGCAGCGCCGATTGAATGTCCTTGAGGCCCACGCCCAACAGGGACTTGGCAAGCCCATCGAGCTGATCGGCCGGGCCGACCAGGTGGAAGGTCCGGTGGACATGCTGGATGCTGTCGCCGGGTTTGAGCTCGGGGGCCGGAGAGGACGACTCGATCTCATAGAACGGCCCCAGCGGCTTTTTGCCCGGCTCGGCCGGCCCGTCGTTATAGGAGTTGGCCACATCGCCGGCGAAGGGTTTGTCCTGCAGTTCCCACATCGAGTTGACATAATCCTTGGCGCCGATCGGCTTGGTGTATTGCACGATCGTCAGAACGCCGTTGGCCGCGTCGTAGCTGCCGAGGATCGGCTTGGCGCGGGCGGGCGACAGGCCGATCTTGCTGCGGAACTTGCCATCGCCGCTGAAGAACAGCACATTGTCCTTAACGACCAGCCGTTCGGCGGGGACTTTGCCAAAGTACGCATCGTTGACCTTCGGGCCCAGCTTGGCCTCGTCGCCGGAGGTAAACGGGACCACCACGGTGGTCTTATCCGACGGCTTGAACATCCCCAGGATCCAGATCGACAGCAGGCCCGTCTTCTTGTCCCAGGCCTTGCTGCCCGCGTTGGTCAGGGCATTGTTGGAATCATAAGCCACCATCCGCACCGTGTCGGGCAGCGTGACATTCAGTGCACCGGCGGCGGTGACGCGGTCCAGCACCTGGATCGAACGGCGGATCTGCACATCGAACTCGGTCCCGGAATAGTTGGCGAATTTGGCCTTCTTTTCAAAGAGGGCCCCTCCGGCGGTCTTGGAGACCAGCTTGAAGGGCTCGGTGTCGATAATGGCCGGGGTCTGCCAGTCGTCAAAGACGAACTTGGCCCCCTTGGCAAAGAAGATCGCGAACTGTCCGCCTTCGGGCCCCATCCAGAAACGGTCCTCGCCGCCGTAGGGGGTAATGTGCGGCAGGGGCTTGCCCGCGGCGATCAGCTCATAGTTGATCCACCCGAAGCTTAAGCCCTTGTCACCGTCGGCCGAGCTGGTCATCACGCGGCCCTGGTAGGCCGGCACCACCGCGACCTTGGCCTGGCCCGTTGGGTCAGCCAGCACGATCGCGTCGGCGTGTTTCTGCAAAAACTCCACATCCTGTCCGAAATTCTTTCCTGGGCTCATCGAAACCTCCGTTGATGAACATCCCGCTGCCGCAAGCAGCATCACCATAACCATTTTCATTTTCACAGTAACGCCTCCTGATTGAATAAACTTTTTGATTCAGGGCGATTAGCCCTTACGCCGATTGTTCTTTTCGTTCCCGCAGCCACTGATACCAGTCCTGCATCCCCTGACCGGTTCGGGCCGAGACCTGTAGAATCTCGCCGTCGGGGTTGAGGCGGCGGATGTCGCGTTTGACCTTGTCCAGGTCGAACTCCACATGCTCCAAGAGGTCGATCTTGTTGACCAGGACCACATCGGCCTTCGAGAATGAGCCGGGGTACTTGCGAGGCTTGTCATCGCCTTCCGGTACCGACAGCACGACCACGCGGACGCCTTCGCCGAGGTCAAAATCCGACGGGCACACCAGGTTGCCGACATTTTCGATCACGATCACATCGAGCTTGGCGCACGGCAGTTCCTTGAGGGCGTCCTTGATCTGCTGGGCCGACAGGTGGCAGGCCCCCTCGGTCTCGATCTGAAAGGCCGGGGCGCCGGCGGCGCGGATCTTGCGGGCGTCGGTGTCGGTCTTGATGTCCCCCTCTATCACGCCGATACGGAGCTTGGACGCCAGGTCCTGGATCGTCCGCGCCAGCAGCGTGGTCTTGCCCGAGCCGGGCGAGGAGATCATGTTGATGCACAGCAGGCCGCTCTTGGAGAAAAATCCCCGGTTCTGCAGTGCGGCCTGTTCATTCTTGTCGAGGATCTTTTTTCGCAGCATCACTTTCATTCGGCGTATCCTGTTCCAGTTCAATCTCTTCCAACAATAGCGGCGCGTCGGCCTCGAAGACGATATTCTCGCCGCCGCAGCCGGTGCACACCCCAGAGTATATATCATAGTCGAACGATTGGCCACAGCTTTTGCACAGCGTCCGCAGGGGTTTGTGGTCGATCGCCAGCTTCATTCCCTGGCAGGGCGTGTCCATCGCGGCCGCCTCAAAGGCGACCTGCATGGCCTCGTCGTTGAGCGCGTTGAACTGCCCGCACGAGATCCGCGCCGACTTGGGCCGGGCGTTGTGCTTCTCGGCCTCGGCCAGGATCGACTCGAGCACGCTCTGGGCGACCGCCGATTCGTGCATCAGCAGATCCTCGGCAGGTCGCGGCCGTACGGCATCTGGACGATTCGCCGCCCACCGATGCGGGTGATCATTTCCACCAGACCCGCCGGCGCGCCGTCGGCCTTCGGGTTGACGCAGCCGAGGCACGCAGCTTGCCGGCCCAGCGAATGACCACGGCAGACTTCCAGGGCCGCATCAATTGCCTCGGGCGCAACGACCATCACGACCTTGCCCTCGTTGGCGATATTGAGCAGGTCAAACCCGAGCATATCCGCCGCCGCCTGCACCGTCGGCTGGATCGGCACTGCGGTTTCCTCTATCTCTAGATCCAGGCCCGTCGCAAAAACGATCTCGTTGAGCGTCGCGGCCAGGCCACCGCGGGTCGGGTCGCGCATAAAATGAATCTGCTCGCCAAGCCGATCGACCAGCCGCCCGATCAGGTCCGACAGAACGGCGCAGTCGCTCTGGATCGGACTGTCGAATTGTATCCCCTTCCGCAGGGATATGATCGTTATGCCGTGATCGCCGAGGGACCCGTTGATGAGGATCGCGTCGCCCGGCTTGATCCGGTCGAAACCGACCTTCGCCCCCTTCATGCGGACGCCGATGCCGGAGGTGTTGATAAACAGGCCGTCGGCAGCGCCTTTATCGACAACCTTGGTGTCGCCCGCCACGACCGGCACATTCGCCTGTCGCGCGGCCTCGGCGGCGCTGGCCAGGATGGCGTCGAGCCGGTCCTGGTCGAACCCCTCTTCAATGATCAGCCCCAGAGACAACGCCACCGGCCGGGCCCCGGATACGGCCAGATCGTTGACCGTTCCACAGACGGCCAGTTTGCCGATGTCGCCGCCCGGAAACTCCAGCGGCTGCACGACAAAGCTGTCGGTGGTGAAGGCGATCGAGGTCGATTCCAGCTCCAACTGCGCCGCGTCAGTGAGCTTGCTCAGCGTCTCGTTGCGGAACTTCGGCAGGTCGCTCAGCAGGTCCGGCTTCTGCTGCGCGATGCCGAACCGGTCCCTGCCGTCTTTGACGAAGAAGCCCGGCCCGAATCCGATTGTCAGCGTCAGCTGAGAGGCCGCCAGTCCCAGCGCTTCGCCGGTATCCGACGGCGGCGCATAGGGATTGAGACCCACCGCACCGTCGTGGACGGCTTCATGGCCGGCGGTCATCCGCTCGGCCATGCTGGTCCAGTGCTCGAGCATCGCCACGACGTCGGCTCGGGAGTCGGTCACCACGTCGAACGCGCAGAAGTGCATCCGGTCCTGGGCCGGGGTGACGATCCCGGCCTGGCGATCGCCGCGGAACGGGACAGGCTTGTCGAGGCCCTTCAGCGCCGTGCCGGCCGCCGACGCTCGCCCGGCCAGCGCGCCGGCACCGGCCGCGCCGACGACGGCGGCGGTCACACCCGCGGCGCCGAACAGCTTGCGTCGCGACAGGCTGTGCCGCTGCGGCTGGCGCTGCGCGGTATCCGGGTCACTCGGGAGCGATGACACCCTGCACCTGGC
>PMBP01000194.1 GCA_003152975.1 Phycisphaerales bacterium
CAGGTTGCCCAGTTGGATGTTGGCCGCCATGAACCCGGAATAACCGAAGTTCGACTGGCTAAACTCGCGGGGCTTTTCGCCCTTGCAGGCCGCGAAGAATTCCTCGTGATGTCCGGGGGAGCGTTCCAGGAGTTGTTTGGGTTTTCCAAACTCTTTGCGCCGGGCTTCCGGGATCAGCATCGGGGTTTCCCAGTAATCGCCAATGACCAGCATCTTGCCCTTGGTGCCGATAATCAGGTTGCCCGTTTCCGGAAGCTCGCGTTTTTCGCTCTTCATTTCCTCGGGGGTTTCGGGCTTAAACGGCTTTCCATCGGCCTTCTTGCCCTCGTACCAGAAAGTGGTGAAAGCGGGAAGACCGTCTTTGGCACGATAGGTGTTCTTGAGCACCATGCCCGCCGGCCACTGGTCCTTGACGGGCCCTGTCATGGTAATCGGCTCGGCGGTCGCCGCATAGCCCGGTTTCATGATCGCATAGATGCCGTCGGTCGNNCGGTCGCCGCCCTGCGGCCAGATCGGACGGTTGGTCCATGTGTGAAACTCCTGGATGTCGCCGATGGCGCCGGCCTTGACATATTCATACGCCAGCCGCCAGCCGTTTCCGGCGTGGCCCTGGTTGCCCATCTGGGTGACGACCTTGGGATTCTTGGCATAGGCGGTCGCCAGCAACTGGGCCTCGCGGACGGACCAGGCCAGGGGCTTTTCGGTATAGCAGTTGATGCCCATGGAAATGGCGGTCATGGTCGGAGCGAAGTGGCTGTGATCCGGCGTTGCGACAAACACGACATCGAGATCCTTGCCGTGATTTTCGAACACCTTGCGCCAATCCTGATAGCCGGTCGCCTTCTCCCAACCCTTTTTGCCGAGAACGCCGTCCCACTTGGTCTTATCGACATCGGCAAAAGCGATGCACTGAAGGCCGGCTCCGTGGGATTGGCCCGTGTGACTCCCGGCCTGTCCGCCGGTGGCGACGAATCCCACCTGAAGTTTCTCGTTGAGACCCCGAGCCCGGAGGAGAGTCGGGAAACCCACGGAGCACGCGACCCCAACGGCCGCAGCGCCTTTGAAAAACTGACGACGAGTAATGTTCAACATGTGCTTGGTTCCTTAAATTGATAGTGAACAATTCTCTACGATTTCCGATTCCACAAACCGGATAGGACACCGGCCTACCCATTTCCAACATTCTACTCGGAGGTTCCTTGCCAATCAAGACCCCCCGTTCGCAAAATAAATAACTCTATACATCTTGACTCTCTATTTACTCAAACTTCACTTTCAGCTCATGAATCGACCAGTGCCACGAATCCGAGGATCCCGTCTGCACGATTTTGATGAACCGCGCCTGCACCGTCTTGCCGAAATCCAGCTCGGTGATGGGCTTATCGCTGCTACCGGTCAGGATCGGCTTGCCCCAGTTGCCGCCGTCGAAGCTGACATAAACCTCATAGCCCTTCGGAAAATCGTTGCCCGACGGGGTCGTATCCAGCGTCAACCCCTTCACCGCCCGCTCGACGCCCAGGTCCAGCACAAACCAGTCGCCCGGCTTCATCGGCCGACCCGTGCTCCATCGCGTATCCATCTTGCCGTCGAAGGCCAGGCCCGCCTCGTCGTTGCCCAGCGACGCCGTCGCCTTCATGGTCTGGTTGACCATCGCGTTCTCGATCTTGCGGATCGTTCCGTCGGCCTCCGCCGCCAGCGCCGCATCGGCCTTGAGCTGCTGGGCCATCTCCAGCGCCGCCTTGCACGGGAACTTCGCCAGTGCCGCCAGCACTTGCCGCTTTTCTTCCGGCCGCTTGGCCACCTTCAGCGCGTCGCCAAGCAACACCACCGTCTGCGCCGCCCCGCGATTGGCCGGCGTCGAGAGCAGCGTAATGTACCCCCGCAGCGCCAGCGTCTGGTTGGCCGCATCCGGGTCCTTCTGCGCCAGGTCCAACAGATCCTTCAGCGGTGTCGGGTCCGGCCACTCGGCCAGCGACCGAATCGCCGCCTTCTTGATGTCCGGGGTCGCCGATGTCAGGTTTGCCCGTACCGCCGCCAGGGCCTTATCGCCGCCGATCTGCGGCAGCAATCCCAGCAGCGACGCCTTCGCTTCAGGTGTCCCCTTGGCCATCCCGTCGATCACCGCCTGCGGATCGACCGTCTTGACCCGCGCGATCATCGCCGTCATCGCCCGCTCGACATTGCCCCGCTGGCCGGCAGACTTCGCGTCGATCACCAGTCCGACCATCGCCGCCAGTTCCTTGTCGCCCGCCAGATCGCCCAGCGCCCGGCACGCGGCCTTCTGCACATCGGCGTTGCCGTCCCGCGCCGCCTTCAGCAGCGCCGGCATCGCCGTGGTCTTGGCCCGATCGATCACGCCTCCGATCGCGGCCGCACGAACCGGCCCCTCGGCCGATGAACCAATGATTGCGACGATCTTGTCATCCACGCCGTTGCCCGACAATCGGCCCAGGGTTTGCTGCGCCGCCTTGCCTGGCTCGCCGCCCGCCGCCGCCACCGTCGTCAATTTCTCGACCGATCCCGCATCGCCCAACACCGCCAGCGCCTTGATGGCCGCAATCTTTACGGCCGCATCGCCGCTATCGACGGCCTTCGTTACCGCGGCCGCCGCAAGCTTGTCCTGTCGCGTCTCCAGCGCACCGATCAGCACCACCTGACCCTGCGGGTCTAGCGTCGAAAGCGAATCCGCAAACGCCTTCGTCGCCGCCGCCCCCGGCATCTCGGCGATGAACTTGCCCGCCGCCAGCTTCAGGTCCGCGTTGGGATCTTTCAGCAGCGCGATCACCTGCGGCACGGCCTTTTCCTTTTGTGCCTGAACCAGACCTCGATACGCCGCAATCCGGATCCACACCGTATTCTTCGCGTCCGTCATCGACGAATAGATCGTCATCGCCTCGGCCGTCTTGCCCTGTTTGGCCAGCGAATCGGCCGCCGCGATAGTCGCGTCATTCCGCTCGCTCTGCAGCGCCGGCGCAACCTTCGCCGTCGTCAGAATCTTCGCCGCCTCCGCCCCGCCGATCCGGCCCAGCGCGCGAATCGCCGCTAGCGCGGTACTCGCATCCGCGTCGCTGACCAGCTTACCGATCTCCGCTACCGCCGCCGTTTCCCCGCGCTGACCCAGCGACCCGATCACCCCGATCCGCAGATCGCCGGTCAACTTCGCCAGCGCCTTGGTCAACGCCTGTCCGGCCTCCGGTGACGGATTAAAAATCAGCGCCATCCGCGCCAAATGCGCCGTGTCCTTGTCGGCCAGCATCTCCGCCATCACCGGCACGCACTTGGCCGAGCCGACAATCCGCAGCATCCGGCAGACCCACTGCTTGCCCGCCAGCGTAATCTTCGGCGACTTCATCGCCGCAAGCAGTTCATCCTCGACCGCCGCATATTTCGACGCCGGCATATTGCGAACCTGCTCTTCGATCTTCGCCAGGCCCTCGCGCGGCTTCTCGAAGTCGTAACCGTCTATCGCACTGAAGTCCATCTTCGTGCTGATCTGTTGTCGAACGCTCGTCTTGGTTGTCGTCGGGAAATCGGCCGGCACCTCCGTCCGCGTGACCTTGCCCGTCGCCGCCCACTCGGTCCCGCGCTGCGTGGTCACGATAAATCCCACGCACCGCATCTGCTCGGGCCCATGTCCCATCGCCTGGTGGAAGATCCGGCCCTTGCCATAGCTGATCGTGAAGAGAATCGGCTCGTCGCGGCCCGTGCCGCCCGTGGCCGTATCCTGAATCGAGGTCGCCAGCAGCGTCATGTTCTTGGCCGGCCCGCGAAGGCGGCTGTACAGCTCGTCCTTGACATGCAGCCACTTTTCCGGCAGGCCCTTGGTGATCGGGTGCTGCGTGTCGCGCGCGGTGATCAGGTAATCGACCTGCGCGCCGTGCGACCCGCCGCCGCCGGGCGTCTCGTCGCGGACGATCTTGCCATCCTTCCAATACACATACGGCCCGCTCTTTTCGTTCCGTCCGCCCCAGCCGCCCAGCCCGATCATCTCGTTCCATGCCACCCAGTTGGGAAACGCGTTGTCCGCCGCGTGCACCACGACCAACCCCCCACCGTTAGTCATGTACTGTTCCAGCCCATCCTGCGTCGGTTTGGACCAATCGTCGCCGTTGTAGTTGGACACGATCACATTGTACCTGGCGAAGTCCGGCTTGAACGAATCCATCGGCTGTCCCTGCGGAGGCGTCGTCGCCACATCGACGGTAAACAATCCCGTCTCCTCGATGATCTCCTTGAGCACCGGCGTGCACGCCTTCCAGTCGTGATTGTTTTGCCCATCGACGATCAGGGCCTTCATCGGCGCCGCCGTCAGCGCCGCCGAACAAATCCCCGCCGCCAGAATCGTCATCAACATCGTATATGTAAATCGTTTCATCGTTTCATTCTCCTATCTATTGAGGAATCTGCCCCGCCCCGATTCCTTTATTACTTTTCACACCTTTCACATTTTTCTCACCTTTGGGCTTACAGCGTCCACGGCTCGCGATAGCTCCGCCCCAGCAGCGCCGAGGCCTCCGGGTCGCCGAGGATCTCTTCCTTTTCCGGGTTCCACTTGATCTTGCGGCCCGTCGGCATCGCAATCTCGCCCAATAGTCCCACGCTGATCGACCTAA
>PMBP01000440.1:0-128 GCA_003152975.1 Phycisphaerales bacterium
AGCATGACCGGGCGGGTGGGGTCGGCGGCGCGGATGCGGAGGTAATCTTTGACGATGCTCTCGGACAGGACGGGCGGGCCATAGCCCTTGCCTTCCCCGAGGGATTGGGCGTTGTCGGGCTCATCGCC
>PMBP01000440.1:219-3254 GCA_003152975.1 Phycisphaerales bacterium
CTGGAGCCAGACGGCGATCGGGAAAAAGCCCGCATCCTTCGACGGCCCGTTGGCCCAGGCTTGGTAGGCCGAGACGGCCGGATCGGCCCCTGCGGCCAGACAGGATGAGATCGCGACGATTGTCAGTACCCACACCGATCGTTTCCGGATCATGGTTTACCCTTTCAGGAACATTCGAGGCGGGATTTTCCGCCCGCGGTTTTTGAATTATACCCTTGCCGGGACGGAGATTCCATGATATGATGGTTATTTCGTGGGCGGGCGCGGTTTGGTTGCTCGGATCACGACCTCGATGGAGAGGTGGCCGAGAGGCTGAAGNNTGGCCGAGTGGTTTAAGGCGGCGGTCTTGAAAACCGCTAGGCGGGGTGACCTGCCTCGTGGGTTCGAATCCCACCCTCTCCGATTTTTTTCAAAGCCCTTCCCCAATTTCTGAAAATCCGCTTAGACGATTCTCCCTGGCTCTATGATCCTCCTACTTGAGCGGGCGGTAGTGAACCTGAGCGGCATCGAGACGTTTGAGATGATCCTTGAGACGGGGAAGGAATTGTTCGATGGTGCGATCCGCTTTGGGCGACCAGAGGATCTCGGCCAGGGCGGCGGCGCGGGGATAGGCCATGTAGTCGCGGTGCTTTGGGTTGGGAATGAATTCGCCCCAGAGCTGGCCCTGTCCGCCGAGGATCAGTTTGGCCTGGCCGGCATGGAGAACCGGCGGGATCGGCTCAAACACGAAGACCTTTTCGAGCGGGAGGTCGCCGCCGATGGCCCTGGGCTCGGAGGCAGCGGGGCCCTGGTAGAAATCGAAGTAGGTGTGCGAGGTGGGGGCCATGACGACGGCGTGGCCGGCTTTGGCGGCGGTGATACCGCCTTCCTGTCCGCGCCAGCTCATCACGACGGCACCGGGAGCCAGGCCGCCCTGGAGGATCTCATCCCAGCCGACGAGGCGGCGGCCGTGTCGGGTCAGGAAGGCGTCCAGTTGCCTGATGAACCAGCTATGGAGTTCGGTTTCGTCCTTGAGGCCGAGTTGGCGGATCAGGTCCTGCATTTCATCGCTTTGCTTCCAGTGGACGATGTTGGCCTCGTCGCCGCCGATGTGGATATACGGGCTTGGAAATAGCTCCATCACTTCGGCCAGGACCTCCGACATGAAGGCGACGGACTCGGGCCGCGGGGCCAGGACCCATTCGTGGGCCTTCCACCGCTGGTCGGAGGACAAAGCGGCGAGCTTTTGCGGATAGAGGCCCAGTTGCGGGCAGGAGACGATCGCAGCGCCGGTGTGCGCGGGCATTTCGATTTCCGGGATGAGCATGATGTGGAGGCGGGCGGCGTAGCGGACCAGGTCGCGGATGTCCTCTTGCGTGTAGAAACCGCCGAAGCGGGAGTTGGCGGCGGCGGGCGCTGCGGACTGCATCTCGGTAAAGTCCATCCGCGAGCCGATCTGCGTGAGCTCGGGGTGTTTTCGGATTTCGATTCGCCAGCCGCAGTCGTCGGTCAGATGGATCTGGAGGCGATTGAACTTGTGGATGGCCATGGTGTCCAGGAAGTGCTTGACATCCTGCACGGGGATGAAATGCCGCGCCGGGTCGATCAGCAACCCTCGCCAGCCGAACCGAGGCGCATCGGTGATGCGGACGCAGGGGACAGACCATTGAGTCTGTTCGGCTTTTTGTGGGCTGAAGATGGCCGGCGGGAGAAGCTGGCGAAGGGATTGGATGGCGTTGAACAGACCGGCGGGCTTATTGGCCCGAATGCGAATGGACTGAGGCGTGACTTGTAGTTCATAGCCCTCCTCGCCGAGGGTGTTATCCGGCGGCGAGACGAGGAGCAATTGGATGAGGTTGCTGTCTGGTGTCGGCTGGTCCAGAAGGGCCAGGCGCAAGCCCATCGCGGGTGCGAGGAAGTCGATCAGTTTCGTTGTCTCCTGTCGGGCATCTCCGGAGGCGGCGACGCGGGTGTCGCTGGATATATGAAAATGACCATCCTGAATAGCCATTTTGACGGGTTGCGGAATAATGCCGGGCATTGCTTGTGCCAAACACGGAGTGACAATACCCAGAACCATGCAGGCCGTCTGGACCGCCATTGGAGCACACCATCGTATTCTCATGAACCAATCCTTTCCAGGTCATGGGTTGAATCGTATCCCGATCTTGTCTATGAAGTACCCGATCGCGATATCCTCGTCAAGTCCGGATTTCCTCGACAAACCGGGACTATTGAACCGGTTTTTGATGGTACTGCCGGGGCCGTCCGGGTATATTCGCGGGCGACAAGGAAATGATAGCCAACGGACATTGAAAATTCAGGAGCGGAATCATGGGTATCAGCGTCGGAACCATCGGCGGGCGGAGAGGGGAGACGGGGATGTGTATGCTGTTGGGACTGGTCCTGTTGACAGGCGCACCGTTGGCGAGGGTCGCGGGGGCGGATGCCGCAGCAACGGATGCCGGAACGGTGGCCGGTTCGACGCTCGAGGTTCGGGCATTCGGGGCGCTGGGGGATGGGAAGACGGACGACACGGCCGCGTTTCAAAAGGCGCTGGATGCGGCAGACAAGGCCGGGGGCGGGGTGGTTTTTGCGCCGCGAGGCAATTACTTTTTCGCCGGGCATTTGACCGTTCCTCCGGCCGTGACCCTGCAGGGGATATGGCAATCGGTGCCGGCACATAACGGCATTCGCGACCGCGGGATGCCCAAGCCGACCGACGACGGCACGACTTTTCTGGTGACCGAAGGCGCGGGCAAAGAGGACGGCCCGGCCTTTATTACCCTGAACACCAACAGCACGCTCAAGGGCGTGGTGCTGTATTATCCGGACCAGAAGACCGACGAGGTTCCCGCGGCGTATCCGTATGCGATCGCGATGCGGGGCAAAAATCCGGCGGTACTGGCGGTGGAGTTGCTCAATCCCTACAACGGCATCGACGCCAGTCAAAACGAGCGACATCTGATCCGCGATGTGGTGGGCCAACCGCTGCGGCGAGGGGTGTTCGTGGATGCCATCTACGATATTGGGCGGATCGAGAACGTCCATTTCAA
>PMBP01000227.1 GCA_003152975.1 Phycisphaerales bacterium
GCCGATGGGCATGCACCTCTTCGAGCTGCGGGATGACGGCGAATTGGTCCTCATCGACGCCAACCCCGCCGCCGACCGCCACACCGGAATCCACACCGCCGACCGGATCGGCAAGACCATCGAGCAGGCATTTCCCGGCCTGGTGGGCACGGAGGTTTCCGCGCGATACAAGCAGATCGCCGCTGGCGGACAGGCCTGGCAGACGACCAATCTGTTCTACCAGGACAACGCGATTCACGGGGCGTTCGATATTGTGGCGTTCCAGACCGTTCCGGGGCGAATGGCCACGATGTTCCTGGAAGTCTCGGACCGGATTCGCGCCGAACAGCAGCGCGAACAACTGCTCAAGGCCCTGCAGGCCAAGACCGAGGAACTCGAAAGCATCATTTATGTCAGCTCCCATGACCTTCGCTCGCCTCTGGTGAACATCCAGGGCTTCAGCGGCGAACTGGGTGAGTCCTGCCGCCAGATCCGTGAGCTCCTCTCCGGCGATGCGGTGCCCGAGTCCGACCATCAGCAACTCGAAGAGCTGCTCGGCCGGGACATCCCCTCGGCCCTCGAGTACATCACCACCAGTGTCAGCAAGCTGGACGCTCTGCAGAAGGGCCTGTTGAAGATCTGTCGCATCGGCCGCGAATCGCTGGAGATCGTCCCCGTCGCCATGAACGAGCTGCTCGACGGCGTCATCAAAAGCACCCGGTACCAGCTCGACAACTGCCGGGCCCAGGTAATCGTCGAGCCCTTGCCCATCTGTCTGGCAGATGCCGGACAACTGACCCAGGTCTTTACGAATCTGATCGACAATGCCATAAAATACCGCAGTCCCGACCGGTCCCTCGTGATCCGCATCCACGGCCGTGCCGAGGGCGCTCACGCGGTCTATACCGTCGCCGACAATGGCGTCGGCATCGCCCCCGAACACCAGCCGAAGGTCTTCGAGATGTTCCACCAGCTCGATCCCCTCAACGGGCCCGGCGGCGAAGGCCTCGGCCTGACCATCGTCAAACGCATTCTCGGCCGCATGGATGGCCAGGTCCGCCTTGAATCCGCCTTCGGCGTCGGATCGGCCTTCTTCGTTCTCCTGCCGAAGGCCTGATCCGCCGTCCAACTGTCGAGCGATTCACCCGGTCAGGATTCGGCCTTGACCTCGGCGACGATCTTTCGGGTCAGGGCAGATTGCCCTTGCTGGGCCTGCTTGAAGGCCGCGGCCGCATCCGAATTGTTTCGCTTAAAGACCTCATTTCCCTTGATAATTTCTTGCACCGCCCGGTTGGTGTCGCGGGCTTTTTGCACAGTTCGCGCAATCCGCGCCCCGGATACGCCCCCGAGTACGCCCGCCACCGCCAGCCCCGCCTGCAACAGCACATCCGCCGCCTGCCACGGATCGGGCCGCTGCGAGGCCTCCTTCGTCGCCGCAGTCGCCAACCGCTGGTTCGTTTCGCTCAGCGCTTGCTGCGGCGTCTCGACGGCGGGCGGTTCCTTCGGCATTCCATAGTCGCCCACGAACGCCGCGCTCTGCCGTGCCGACAGTTCCGTCAAGCCGCACAGTTCCTGCGACGCGCTCTGCTCCCTGGCCGCATTCGCCGCCAGCTGCGTCGTGCGGTAATGCGCCCAGGCGTTGGCTTTCATCGCCTCGCCCGGCGCAAACCGCAGTTGATCACACCCCGCCGTCGCCACGCAAGCCATCATCACTGTTATCCCTGTCAACCGATTCATGGTTTGTCCTCCGACTTGAAAGCTCCTCGTTGTCCGGCCCCATTGGTTTCCAATGTGCTCAGCCGAACTTCATGCCAAATCGTTTTCTCGCTGACGCCCTCTAACCGTTCGCCGAACCGGCTCAATCGTTCGCTCAGCTTGGCCACATCGTAGCTCACTCGATCCAGCCGCCTTTGTGTATCCATCCATTGCCCCAGGATCAACGACGCCAGTAGAACAAGTTGCACCAGCATCGTCAGATTCAATTGCCGATCGAACCGCCACCGATTCTCCTTCGTGACCGCCATCGTTGCCTCCCATAATTACACCATTCAAATTGCCGATTTCGGTTTCGATTTCATCCTGCATCGTTGTTCCACTTTGCGCTTCGGCGAGAAGTTACCGTTTCATCCCAAATTGAAAATCGAAAATCAGAAATTGAAAATTTATTCTCTCCTCAGCCGCATCGTTCCGCCGTCGATCACCGTGTCGCCCTGCCCGTCGTCGTCGCTGTCGAGCCACAGCCGGCAGCGCTCCCGTGCCCGCTCGTACATTCGACGGAAATACTCCGCTTTATCCCAATCGGCCGGCGAACCGCTAATGGCCCGGCAACCATAGACATCCGCCAGAATCGCATACACCTCGGCCGGCCGCAGCGGGTCGTCTGTGATGATCTGCTCTTGGCCGCAATCGGCAACCGCAAATCCCGGCCGGATCCCGAAGTACTGCGTCAGAAAGTACGCCGCATCCTCGCCCCTGGCCTCCAGGGTCACCGCGCGGTAGCTCACGGCCGTTGCGTCGCCCGGCCCGACGGCGGCCGCCGCGTCGTTTCCGCGAATCACCGAGACCGTCAACTCTGTCGCCGAGACCCGGGCCGTAATCTCGTAAGCCCCATCGACCTTGCCGTCCCCGCTCCGCAGCCAGATCACCTGTCCCGCCGCCACGCCCGCCGCGGTGAAGTTGGCGCCGCTGGCGATGAACCGCGTGCCCGCAATCACGCCGCCGTCGCCCTTGCACAACACCGGCAACCCCATCGCCTCCGCAAACACCGCCGAATCCACCCGCAACACATCCGCATCCTTTGAAAATCGTTCCATGGTTTTCCTCCCGTCGTTGTATGTAATCCTTCATAGTTCCGTGCAACCCGCGGCGGCAGTCCTCCACCCCTGCCGCGGCGGTTTGCACGATCCAACCGACTCGTGCAAACCCCCAACCCTCCTCGTCCCCCTCCGTTACCGCGTTTTACCGATACGAATTGATCGGATTAGGCGACGCTGAGCCCGCGGATCAGGCCGTGCGCGGCCTCGTTGCGGAGCTCCAGCGTGTATTCGCCGATCAGCTCGCCGCATTCGTAGTCGCCCGAACTGGCCAGCGCCTTGTACTGGAAGCTGCGACCCGCCAGCGGCAGCACCGAAATCCGCGACGAATCCAGCAGCAGCGCCATGTCCAGCGGCATCCACCGTGTCGTCACAATCCGGCAAACGCCGAAGTCGCTCTGGTAAACATTGACGCTGTCGCCGAAGGTCGTCTCCGACGACGCGTACAGCCGCATCCCCGTCAGGAACTGATTGATCCGCCGTTTCTGGTTGCCGCCAACCACGATTAAGTCCACATTGCCGCTGCTGTTTTCCCAGATCTTGCGCAGAGTGTAGTTGATCTTCGCCTCGTCGAGGTCGCTGCCCGCCGGAAATCCCGAATCTCCCACGGCGAACAGATTGCTGGCCAGATGACGCAAAATGCCCTTCATCGTCCGCCGCACGGTGACGCTGCCCTGCGGATCGACGCTCGGCAGGCCGCCGTTGATAAGGGTGTTCTCCAGGTCGCGCACAAGCTCGCGGAGCCGCTGTTGCTTCTGGAAGTCCATCTCGTCGGCCAGGCCCAGGTGGCCCGCCGCCAGGTCGCTGCCGCTGACTTCCACCGACGCGGTGAAAATCTGCGTGTAGTTGGCCTTGCGGCTGCGGTTGGTAAACCGCGTCGCGGGCCGGTCCGACCCTTCCAGCGCCGCGTTGCCCAGGATGCGGATCGTCTGTCCGTTGGCGATCGCCTCGGCCGCCGTGCCCGCATACGCCCGCGTCACCGTCAGCGTGTTGCCGGCGATATTGGTCACCAGGATCAACTCGCGCGAACCGAGGACCTGGATCTGGTCGCCGATGCGAAACCGATTGCCGTTGGCCACATCAAAGGCCGCCTCCGTCAGCGGGTTGCTGATCGTCGTATCGCTGATGGTGTCCTTGTTCGGCAGCAGATCGTCCTCGAGCCACTCGTGCCGTGTGCTGGCCGCCTCGCGCATCGGGTCGCCCAGCGCGCTGAGCAGCGGCGTCTCGTACGGCGACAAAATCGCGATCAGATCGCTGACATCTTCCGTCAGTTCCGGCAGGGTGGTTCCCGCCGAGTAGGTTGCTTTTCCGGTAAATGGCATGATTGCCCTCCTTTCGTTCAATGGTTTTCAATTTCGGCCGACCGTCGAAGGCCACCCTTCGTCGTTACATCGACCGAACCCGCGTTCGCCGGACGCGCATGTATTCGTGCACATCCGACCGGCGGCCGCTCGCCGCCGCCTGTTGCGCTGCCTGCGCCATCGTCGGGCTCGTGCCCGGCCGTTCCTTGGCCCCGGCGGTTTTCTTCGGGGCCGAATTCGCTTCCCGCTGGTGTGACGGGAACAGGTGGGGCTTGTCCTGCCGCAGCCGCTCGATGGCGGCGTCAAGGTCACCGCCGTCGCCCATCCGTTTCTGCGTCAGCAGCACACCCGCCTCGACATCCGTCACGCCCGCGGCCGTCAGCCGCTTGGACAATTCCTCGTCGTGCCGTTGCGACTGAAGCTGCTCGGTCAACTGACCGTGTTCCCGACGGAGCTGCTCGACCTGCCGCGTCAGTTCCTCGGCCTGCTGCTCGGCGGCCTGGGCCCGCTTGCGATACCGAATCGCCTCGCTGACCGGAACAACTTTTTCGTCCACTTGCTGTTCATCCAAATTGCTCTGTTCTTCGCTCATGGCTTCCTCCGAATAAATTTGAAATTGGATATTGAACATTGTAAATTGTCAGTATCCCAGTTCCGTTAACACCGTCTCCGGGGCCACGCCCAGCTCCAGCTTGGCCTTGGCCTCCTGGAGTCGCTCCGCCGTGTCTTCCGGCAGCGGGCTGGGGAACACGACCTCGACTTGCCGTTCTTCGGGCGTCGTCGGGAAAATCCCGTAGCGGTCCAGCAGCTCCAGGGCCGTCCGCAGGATTGCACGAATCCCCTCGCCGTAGGATCGCTGCTTGCGAAGCGTTTTGGCGAGCATACCCATGTAGGTCATCTTCAGCGCCACGCCGCTGGTGAGGTTGCCGATCTTGTTTTTCAGCAATCCCGCGACGACGGGCGTTACGCCGCTGATCTTGTCCATCGCCTCGCGGATCTGCTCGATGTGCTGCTCTTCGCTGGGCGAGCCGTCGTCCCCGCCAAAGGCCTCGATCTTGGCCTCGGCATTGTCCGTGCACCACATCCGACCCGGCGCGACGGGCCGGTCGTACGCCCCGTCGAGGCCCTTGACCAGATACATCTTGAAGGATTGAAAGGTGATCCGGCTGGCCCGATCGCTCAGCCGCGTGTTGAGTTCGTCCTGCAGCCCGATCAGCGGCTCGACATCGCTGAGCCCTTCATAGCGATACGGCTGCGCGAGATTCTGGATGTGCACCACCGGCACCGCGCCCAGCAAGTTTTCGCCTTCGGCGCTCAGCTCGCCGTCTTCGTATCGCTGCCATGCCGTCGGCCCCAGGATTTCGGTGATCACGGCCGCCTGCCGCCGATCACCCGCCGCGCCGCCCACCAGCCGCGACAACCAGCCGCCGCCGGGCGCGACGGCGTTCTTCGCCTGGCGGAAGTGCTGCACGAAGTACCGCATCCGCCGGTAATCATTTTCGTCCAGGACCGGCAGCGCCCGAGGCGCCTCGATCAACTCCAGAGCGATCTGCGAGGCCTTCTGCACCGCGGCCTCGATCGCCTCGGCGTTCTCCTCGCCCTGATAAGCGATCAAAGGACGGCTCTGCATCACCCACTCCTCCCCCGGCCGGATGATGCAATCGACGAATCCGTACACGCTCCCGAGCACCGCCAGTTCCTGGAAAAAGCCAACGCCGCCGTTGCCCGAAATCACAGCCGTCAGTATTCGCTCAAGGGTTCTGCGTTTCGACGGCTCCGGCGACGGGCTGACCAACCTCACGCCCTTGCCAAACAGAAAATCCACCATGGCGTTGATCCGCCATGCGATAGCGTTCTCGATGACCACCTCTTTGCGCTGGATCTGCGGGGCGCGGCGAAGCCCGACTTGCTCGAAATTGCCGCAGGGAATCGCCCCGGTGATCCGCGCGGGAAGCCCCATCTCCTGCGCCTGACGATAGCCCCGGGCACTGTCGCATTCGCCCTCCACGGCCGTCTCGGTCGTCGGGTTGCTGTAATACTCCCACAGCCGGCCATAGCGGCGAATATTTTCGCCCGCCTGATGATCCACCAGCCATTCAATAAATATTTCGTTCAATTCCCCGTCCCCAAATATCCGTAAATCCAATCCCATCGTTATCTCCTTTCGTCTGGTCATTTTTGCCTTTTGTCTTTCCACCCTTCCTGAAAATGTGCGCAAACGGTACGAAATTGTCAGACCGTCAAATTCGTAACTCTTTGCGGAAAAACGGTTTACCGATTTTGAAATGCCCTAAAAATAGCAAGATAGTGATAGCGCGTTTTGTTCGATCCGACCCCCTAAAAGATAAAGTAAATTTGATGTGCACCCAAACCAACCGCCTGATCCTCCCCCTCCCTCATGCCCCCATTCCGGCCCATCATGTCCAATATCGGTAAAAATCCGGATGTTGGTTTTTGCGGAATTATGACACTATGCTCTTGTATCGGAACTGACAAAAAAGTTATAATACAGTGTAACCTATGCCTTTGGAAAGAGAGACGGAGAGAAGTTCGTGGAGGAAGTTTGTAACGATGAGTATGCAATCCTCGCTTGTTCCCCCGCGCGATGCTTTCCCCGCGCTTGACCGTGGCATGATTCGCACCCGCAGGATTCGGCATCGCTGATTTTGACCCGCGCACGGTAACAACCAAACAATATGAAACAGCAGGACGAAGTCAACCGGGCATAGTCTCCGCGCAGATTGACGCGATTTTGGCCGTTGTCGCTTCACGACACGGATTCGATAATCGATCGTCTTTGGAACGAGGTAAGAGAGAACGAGTTGAGGAGACAAGAACATGAATGCAAAAACTGTATTGTGTTTGTCCATGATTGTGATGGTGTCGCCGGCGGCGCTGGCGATTATCGCCGGTTTCAACGCCGACATCCACATGGACATTCCGGGAGCCGTCGCCAACGATTTCCATATCGAAGGCACCCTCAAATCCGGCGCGATCGGGGGCAACTGGAATCGTCCGCCGATCTTAGTCGGTCACATCGACGGGGCGTTTCCGACCTTTACTTACATCATCACCCCAGACCCGACAAACCCAGACCAGAATGCGTACAAATTCAGGGCCGATTGGAACGGATTCGCTTACAGGTATTGCGAGATCCTGCATGTGGGGTTGTTCTTCGACCTGGAGTGCCATAATCTCGTGTACGATCTGGTCGGCTGGTGGACCTTCAACGGCCAGCGTCTGGGCGGTTTCAACGGAGGGGCGATTCCCATTTCGGGATTTATCGTCCAGGACCTGCCCGATCAGGGCCCCCAGCAGATGCGAATCCGGAATGACTCGCAGCTTGGCGGCGGAGGCGGCGGTGGCGGAATTGGATCCGGCATCCCGCTGGAGATTCAGCAGCTACAGCTTGTAGTCATGCCCCGTGAGATGGCCCTGGAGATGTTCGGCGGATCGCTCGAAAACATCTTCCCCGAATTGCGTCTCGGCGGAATGCAGGAACAATTGCCGTGGATTCCGGTGGCCAATGCCCGCGGTCCGATCAACACGGACAATCCGCTGAAGTTTATGCCCGACAGCTTCTTCGATATCTTCCTGGAAGTCGGTATTCCGGGTTCGGGCAACGGCTTGTTCCCGGTCGAGCCGATGCACATCGAGCCCGGGGGCGTCCTGTTATCGCGGATGCTGATGGCTTTCACGGACAATACCGGCCAGGTTCAGGATCACCGATGGGTCTGGCACATGCACGAAGGGCACCCGCTCGGGGATCTGGGCGACGCGCCCGACAGCACCAACCATACGGGCGTTGCGATGACGGCCTATCCTCCGGGAGGACCGATGGGCGTGCAGGCGAATTACCCGACCGTCTTTATGGGCCCGGCGCCGTTCGGCCCGATGCACATGAATCCGCAGGCGATCTTTCTGGGGGCGAATGTCTCACCGGAAATGGATGCCGATCTGCCGCCGGATCTGGACGGCCCGACGAACATCAACCCGCCGGCCAACCTGGCTAATCAGGACGGTTTTGATGACGGCGTGTTGCCGTTCCAGCTCAAGCCGTGTCAGATGAACCGCTTCCAGTATATCGTCACCGTCAATCAACCGGTGGTTCAGCAGATGTTCGTCAATGTCTGGTTCGACTGGAACCGCGACGGCGACTGGGACGACACACTGCAGTGTGCCGCCGGCGTGGCGCCGTCGCCCGAATGGGCCGTACAGAATCAGGTTGTTCCCACAGGAGCCGTCGGTCAATTCGTGATGATCACGCCCCCCTTCATGGCGTGGTTCCCGGCCGGGGCTCCCGTGTCCGATACCTGGATGCGGATCACAATTGCCGAACAGCCGTGGATTCCGCCGATGCCGCCGGTTCTATTGGGCTATGGCGGTTCCGGCCCGCAGGGCGGGTACAAGTTCGGCGAAACCGAAGATTACTACCTGAGGTTCGAGTTCCCGCCGGATCAGGATTTCGGCGATGCACCCGATGGGTTCGTGCCCGGATATCCGACGCTGCTGGCCAATAACGGCGCCCGGCATACGGTTGTACCGGGAATGTTTCTGGGGAACCTGATCGACGCCGAGTTTGACGGTCAGCCGAACGCAAACGCCACCGGTGACGATCTCAATAATCTGGCGGATGAAGACGGCGTGGCGTTTGTCACGCCCCTGGTCGCCGGCCAGCCCGCGAAAATTGTCGTTACCGCTTCGGCCAACGGATTGCTCCAGGCGTGGTTCGATTACAATCAGAACAAGAGCTGGGGCGACGCCGGTGAGCAGATCGCTACGGATTTGGCGCTGAATGCCGGTCCCAATTCGATCGGCTTCACCGTTCCGGCCACGGCCGTCCCCGGCCAGACCTTCGCGCGGTTCCGTTTCAGCAGCGTCAAGGGATTACCGTTCTATGGCCCGGCGCCCGACGGCGAAGTGGAAGACTACATGGTCAAGATCGAAAAACCCGCAATCGAGATTGACAGCTACGACGATGTCAGCGCGGAAATCGAATTGACCAGTCCCGACGGGACTGCGCAATCGATCCCGGCCAACGGATCGGCCAAGATGAATGTCTATTTTGAAGGACCTGCCGAAGGCGATGCCAACGACAGCGACGGCGACGGCCTCGATGATGTCAAGACCGAGATGGTCGCACTGAATCTGGCCGGCACCGCCCCGCTGGGTCCCTTTACCATTAAGTTGAGAGCCGCACCGGCCTCGACAGGCGAGATGGAAGAAACGGTCAACAACACCCCCGGCACGCTGGATGTGCCGCCCTTTACCGCGGTGGGAACCATCGACAGCTTCTTCGATATCTATGTCGAAGTGACTCTGGGGACCAACACCTTTACGACGGCCAATCCGTTGCGCGTTCGCGGCAACCTGACGCACAAACCCGCCAATCCATGCGATGTATTGATCGGCCAGAACAGCGAGCCGCTGATTGATGTGACGGGTCAGCCGATAGGATACCGCGTCAAGCTGTCCGAGTTGGTCCTGGTTCGCTGCAAGCTGGACTGGGGGGATGCGCCCGACGGCGATTTTGCCCCAGGATATCCCACGCTGGCGATCCATAACGGCGCCCGGCACGAGATCGATCCGAAGATTTTCCTGGGCAACCTGATCGATCCGGAGCGCGACGGCCAGCCGAATGCGACGGCCACCGGCGACGACATCAACAACCTGGCCGACGAAGACGGCGTCAAGTTCCTCACTTGGCCGCTGGTCCCGGGCAAGTGGGCCAAGATCCAGGTGACGGCCTCGGTCAACGGCCTGTTGTACGGCTGGATTGATTACGGCGCGGATAACTCCTGGGCCGAGACCGGCGATCAGGTCTTCAATGCCAAGCCGCTGGTCGCGGGCACTCAGACGCTGCCGTTCTATGTGCCGATCACGGCCAAGGCCAACAGCACCACCTTTGCGCGATTCCGATTCACGCGGAGCACGGTGGCGATCAGCTATGACGGGTATTGCCCCAACGGCGAGGTGGAAGATTACCAGGTCAAGATCGGCGAAAATTGCGGCATCAAGTGGGTCCAGTTGCCCGACACGACGCCCAACGGCATCGATATCGCCGTCGATCAGCAATGGACGCTGGCCGACGACTTCTTGTGCACCAGCGTCGATAAGATCACCGATGTTCACCTGTGGGGGTCGTGGCTCAGGGACCAGAAGGGTGCGATCAAGAAGATCCACCTGAGCATCCACAGCGACGATCCGGTCGGTCCGGAAGGCACCGATCCTCAGAATGAATGGTCCAAACCCGACAAGCTGCTCTGGCAAGGCGATTTCTTCCCCGGCGATTTCACGGAGAAGCTATACGCCAAACTGCCCGAGGGCGAATACTGGTGGGATCCGATGATGGATGTCGGTCCCATCCCGGGCGGCGACCACGAGATCTGGCAGGTCGATATCAAGATCGATCCGGAAAAGGCCTTCCTGCAGGATGGGAGCCGGGAAAAGCCGATCGTGTATTGGCTGGATGTCCATGTGGAAGCGTCGGATGGTCGTTTTGGCTGGAAGACGCGGAGATGGCCGGATCACTTCAATGATGATGCGGTGGCGACGCTGGCCAATCAGCCGGCGCTGCTCTGGAACGAACTGCATTATCCGCCGCAACATCCGTACTACCAGAACAGCATCGACATGGCCTTCGCGATCACGGCCCGCGAATTCTGTTGCGGCTCGGCGGACCTCAACTGCGACGGGCTGGTGGATCTGGCGGACTTTGCGATCTTCGCATCGCAGTGGCTGCAGTTGGTTCCGTAAGGGTTGCGGATCCCGTCGCCCGCTGAAGGGCGCGATGATTCATAGACCGTGGCCGGGCGTCGATTCGGCGCCCGGCCGCATTGTATTCCGGCCCGATAATTTTCTCATTTGAGAGAAAATGACGACCATCATATCGAATGGGTAATATAATCCTCTTGACGAACGGCGTCCGTTGCNNATGGCTGGAATGTTGGAAAGCGGGTATTCCCGCTTCGCTTCCCGGCGGAGGTGAGACTATGCATTCGATTCGCGACAATCGGCAGACTCGATCCGGAGGGGTCTTTTCGTTGCCCTCCGTGTATCTCCCTTTTTCCCCTTTTTATTCTTTTTTTTCTTGGAGGTGTCTATGACCATCGTTCGAAAATCCATCGGGATCGCCTGTGGGGCGGCCGTGGTTTGCCTGCTTGTGATTGTATGGGGACTGAACGCCGGGCCATTGGACCCCTCGGCGCCGCCGGCCTCGACCATGAAAAGCATGCAGGAGTTGTACGACCTGACCAACTCCATGAAAGGCGCCGCGCTTCCAGCGCCCCTGGTGAGTCGGGTAACGGATATGTTTCTGTGGGTGGACGGGATTCCCGGCGAAAGCTTGGACGATAAGCACCGAGACTACATCGATGTGGAGGCGTATCATTGTGGCCTATCTCGTCCGGGACGACAATTTCCCGTCGAAGGTGTACCGGCGACACCGGTAGCCGAGCATGCCGATCTGACTATCGTCAAGCAGATTGATAAGGCATCCCCCAAACTGTTTCTGGCCTGCTGCAACGGTCAAAACTTCAAACAGGTCCGATTTGATACCTTCAGGACCGGAGGAGCTCCCACTCCCATCATTCGGTACATCATGTCCGATGTGATCATCACCGCGGTCAAACCCGTCGGCTCGTCGATTGGCACCACACCGTATCTGATGGAAGAAATCAGCTTCAATTATGCGCAGATCGAAGTGCGATATACACCGGTTGACGCCTCCGGAAAGCCCCTAACCGAAATCATTTCCAAATGGGATCGGCAAACCAACACGGGATCATAAACCGATGGGGACCTGAACCGATCGGATATGAAAAGGGATTACTTAGAGAAAAACAATTCATTTGAAGGAAAGGAGACGGTATGAAAATGCACAAACTGTGGATGGGCCTGATCTTGCTGACGGCCGTGGTGTCGTCGGCGGGGTGGGCGGTAACCCGGACGGTCGATGGTAACGGTGGCGCCGATTACACGACGATCCAGCCGGCGATCGACGCCTCGGCGTCGGGCGACACCGTGTATGTCAAGGCGGGCACCTACGACGGGCCGATCGTCATGAAAGACGGCGTCAACCTGCTGGGCTACGGCCCGCATGTCACGACGATCGACGGCCACAACACGGCGACCCATGTCGTGTCGTTCAGCGGCACTACGCCGACGACTCTGTCGGGTTTTCACATCATCAACTCGATGGACTGCGGACCCGCCGGCTCATGGCACTATGGCGGCGTCTATGTCCAGGCCGGGCCGATCACCGTCCGCAACAACATCATCGAGATGAACTGCGCCGGCGTCTCAGTTGAACTCCCCGGCCGGCCCACCATCGTCAACAACACCATCGTCCACAACCTCAACGGCGTAATCTTCGCCGGCGGCGGATGTCCCTCCGGCCCCGTAAAGCCGCGAGCCGCCTACATCTACAACGCCGACGCGGCCTCGGCCAAAGTCTATGATGCTCTTCTGACCAGTAACGGGATCACGCTGGACCCCATCCCCCTGCGGGCACTGCCCGAAGCCAATCTGAATCTCTATCAGATATTCATCATCGCCCAGGATACATACAATCCCGACAACCCTTATCAATGGCTCGGCGGACCCAAGGCGGCCGACGCAATCAACACTACCGAACGGCCGATCCTGGGCCTGGGAGAAGGCGGAGCCAGTTTCTTCCAGGTCATTGGCGCGTCGATCAATTGGGGCAATTCGGCCTATGGTGGCGGCGACAGTGTGTATGCCGTCGATCCCACCCATCGAATCTACAATTCTCCCAACGACATCACCATCCCCCGAAATCGAATCCTTCAACTCTACACCGAGTCCATGGGCATTGTCGACGAATACCAGCCGGCCATCAACAAGGGAGACACCCTGCTGGGCCGCGATGCCACCCTCACAAGTTATTTTCCCCTCGTGCAGGAGGGCCGGTATCTGATTTGGGGCTTTACGGCGCCGCCGTCCGGTCTGACCCAGACCGGCTAGGATTTGT
>PMBP01000412.1 GCA_003152975.1 Phycisphaerales bacterium
CCGAGGCAATAGATCGTCCGGATGCCGCGGCTGTCGATATCCGCCAGCACCGTCGTAAGGGCCTCGAGATTCGAATGAATATCGCTAATGATGGCAAACATATTCTCTACCATAGGTTACTGTTATCCATACGCGAACAGTGTCTTATACCATAAACCGGCGATGGTTTCCAGAAGGTAGATTCGCAAATCGGAAGGAAATCACAGGTCGCTTTTCCCGTCGGAAAACAAACTCCAGCCATCCCATTTCCCCCGAATTGCCCGTCTTGCCGCAAATATTGGGAGAAAAACCTTGACTGGCGAAAGCGATTGAACGAAGATTTTGCATCGTTTGACCTCGAACGACGATATTCCCCTCACCGAATAGAAAGGGACAAGGATGGACATAATTGAGGCCATAAGCAAGCGGTATTCGTGTCGGGTCTATCAGGACAGGCCCGTCGAGGCCGAGACGCTCAACACGATACTGGAAGCGGCCCGGCTGGCGCCGTCGGCGAAAAACCTGCAGGACTGGCGGTTTGTGGTGGTCACGGACGCGGCCCTCCGTCAGCGGTTGTGTGTGGCGGCCAACAGCCAGCCGTTTGTGGGCCAGGCGCCGGTGGTGATCGTGGCCTGTTGCGTAGTGGACCATGTCATGCGGTGCGGCCAGGCCGTCGGGCCGATCGATGTCTCGATCGCATTGGAGCACATCGCCCTCCAAGCGACGGGCCTTGGCCTGGGAACCTGCTGGATCGGCTCGTTTTTCCCCGACCAGGTCCGCCCGATCCTCGGAATCCCGACTTCGGCCGCCATTATCGAACTGATGACGCTGGGGTATCCGGCCATCGCGCAGGGTCCGCGAAAGCGGGAAGCCCTCGATTCGATCGTCTGCTATAACCAGTGGAAATTCTAACGGATTGATTTCCTTGACTTTCGGCCGCCGGCAGTGTATCACAATGACACCGCAGGAGGGAACATCGTTACTGGAGAAAGGCCGGCCGTGGCCGACAAAGACAAACAACCCGCGACCGTCGGATCCAAGACCGAATCTGACGGTTGCTTGATATTAACCTATAGCGGACGATTGGATTGCCTGACCACAGGCGCGGTCTGGCGAAAGACCAGCTATCTGCTGCATCGCCAGCCCAAGCGGCTGGTCGTCGATGCCGCGGAGGTGTCGTACTGCGACGGAAGCGGGATTGCCCTGTTCTTCTCGCTGCGACTGCGGGGACTTCGGAATCAATTCCCGGTGGAAATCCGAAATTTGCGGCCGGAACTGGTGTCGCTGCTGGAGCGATTCCAGGCGGACACCTTCGACCTTCGTCCGCCCGCCCCACCGCCCCAGACAAATATCCCCACGGAGGTCGGCCACTGGGCCTGGCATGTCTGGCAGGATGTCTTCGAACATATCGCCTTCATCGGCGAGTTGGCCTCCTGGATGCTCAAAACCTTGATCCGCCCAGTCGGATTGCGGTGGAACGATTTTTTCCTGATGGTAGAACGCACGGGCGCCAATGCGATCGGGATCATCGCGCTGCTGGGATTTCTGTTCGGCCTGATCCTGGCCTTCAGCGGGGCCATCTCCATGCAGAAGTTCGGCGTGGAGGTCTATGTCGCGGACCTGACGGCCATCGCGCTGATCCGCGTGCTGGGCCCGTTCCTGACGGCGATCATCATGGCCGGACGGACGGGATCGTCGTACGCGGCGGAATTGGGGACCATGAAGATCAACAATGAAATCGACGCTCTGGCCACGATGGGCCTGGACCCGGTGCGATTTCTGGTTCTGCCCCGGGTGCTGGCGACGACGCTGGTCACGCCGCTGCTGGCGGTGCTGGCCAACCTGAGCGGACTGGTGGGCGCGGCGGTGGTGTTTCTGTGGATGGGATTTCCCTTGGTCACCTTCACAACGCATGTTCAGCGGGTCATCACTGTCCAGATCCTGGCCAGCGGTTTGGTCAAGGCGGTGGTCTTCGGGCTTCTCGTCGGGGCCGTCGGTTGCCTCCGCGGCCTTCAGACCGAACTGGGCCCCAGCGCCGTCGGAATTTCCACCACCCGGGCGGTGGTCAGCGGGATCGTCCTGATTGTCGTCACCGAAGGCATTTTTTCCGTGATCTATTACTGCCTGGGGATCTGAGCGATGGTTCCGCAAAACCTCTATAGCCCTTCTCCTTCAGACACCCTGATCCGGGTCGAGCATTTGACCGTCGGGTTTGACCCGGAGATCGTCCTGCAGGATATCTCCTTCGATGTTCAACGGGGCGAAGTATTGGTGATCCTCGGAGGTTCGGGCTGCGGAAAAAGCACCCTGCTCAAAAACATGATCGGCCTGTACCAGCCGATGCAGGGCCGAATCCTGATTGATGGCGACGACATTGTCACGGCCCAGGGCCTGGCCCGCAAGGCCATCCTCCGCAAGATCGGCGTGCTGTTCCAATCGGGGGCGCTGTTCGGATCGATGAGCTTGCGTGAAAACGTTCGTCTGGCCCTGGAGGAATTCACCAACCTGCCCCGCGACGCGGCCGACCTGATTGTCTCGATGAAGCTTTATCAGGTCGGGCTGCACGGCTACGGGTCCAAGATGCCCGCCGAACTGAGCGGCGGGATGCAGAAACGGGCCGCGATCGCCCGGGCGATGGTCATGGATCCCCAGATTCTGTTTCTCGACGAGCCCTCGGCAGGCCTGGACCCGATCACCGCCGGCGACCTGGACGAGTTGATTCTGAGCTTATCGCAGAACCTGGCGATGACCTTTGTCATCGTCACGCACGAATTGCCCAGCGTCTTTGCCGTCGCCGACCGCGTGATCATGCTCGACAAACAACTCAAGAAGATCGTCGCCACGGGCAACCCCTGGGAACTGCGGCAGAACACCGACCACCCGCTGGTCTATCAGTTCTTCCACCGCAACGAGGGGATCTCGCATAAAAAACGCCGGACTCCGGTCAATCCATTACCGTTATGATGTTGGGGAGATAGCGCAAACCCATGAGAACCAAAGCCGGGTATTTCAAAATCGGGGTCTTCGTTCTGACGCTGACGGGCGTGCTGGTCGCCGGCCTC
>PMBP01000111.1 GCA_003152975.1 Phycisphaerales bacterium
AATTCGCCGTTGAGGGCCTTTTTGAAGATCCGCACGCGGAGGACGGGCATCTCTTTGCCGATGGAGCTGAAGTTGGCCCGCCGGTGCTCGGTCAACTCGACGCGCGACTCCTCGCTGATAAAGACCAAGCCCTTGCCGGTATAAACGGCCGTGGGGAAATATTCGTATAACTCTCTAAGCAATTCCATTCCGGATCATCCCTCTCAGGACGCCACGACATGCCAATTTAACCACGGATTTCACGGATAACACGGATTCAAGATAAATTCTAAGCACTAAATCCTAATTTCTAAAAAAACAGCAACACAACAATTCAAACAATTCAAAACAAAAATGGATTCCGGCTTTTGCGGGAATGACAAAAACCATCCACCTCGTCCCGATGATACAATCGGGACTCGGTGACTGCCACCCGTCTGAAAACAGAAGCTATTCTACACCGGATGGATCAGTCTTGCAAGGTACCGGTCAAGTCGCGAATGTTGGCAATCTTGTGGCGGCGGCAGTAGTCGTGCAGGCCGTCGAGGACCGATTGGCAGCAATCCGGGCGGATGAAGGAAGCGGTGCCAACGGCGACGGCTGTGGCCCCGGCGATGAGGAATTCGGCGGCGTCGGAGGCATTGCGGATGCCGCCCATGCCGAGGATGGGGATCCCGGCGAGTTTAGCGACCTCGCGATAGACGCGCTGGACCAGATAGACGGCGATGGGCTTGATGGCCGGGCCGCTCAGGCCCCCGGTGCGGTTGGCGAGGATGGGGCGGCGGGCTTCGATATCGATGACCATGGCGGTGAAGGTGTTGACCATGCTGAGGGCGTCGGCGCCGCCGGCGATAGCGGCGCGGGCGGTGACGGTGATGTCGGTAACGGTGGGGGTCAGCTTGACCATCAGCGGCTTGGCGCCGGCGACTTTTTTGACGGTCTGCGTGATGGTTTCGACCTGCTGGGGGTCGGTGCCGAAGGTGATGCCGCCTTTTTTGACATTGGGGCAACTGATGTTGAGTTCGAAGCCGGCGATGGCCTTTTCCTGCGATAACCGCTCTGTAACGGCGACATACTCGTCGATGGTGCGGCCGGCAACATTGACGAAGACGGCGGTATCGTACTGGGCGATCAGCGGGACCTTTTCACGGAGGAAGCGATCCAGGCCGATGTTGGCCAGACCGATGGCATTGAGCATGCCGGCATCGGTCTCGACGATCCGCGGAGTGAAATTGCCTTTGCGGGGATACAGCGTGATGCTCTTGGTCGTAAAGCCGCCGAGGGCCGAGACATCCATGAACGCGGCCAGTTCGTCGATGTAGCCGCAGGTTCCCGACGCCGTAAAGACGGGGTTCTTGAGCGTCAGGCCGGCAAACTCGATGGAAAGGTTGGGCTCAGTCAAAGATCACATCCTTTCCATCCAGGACGGGACCGTCTTTGCAGCAGAGGCGATAGGACCAGCCGTCTTCGGCCTGCGGATCGCGGGTCTTGATCGCACAACTTTGGCACAGGCCGATGCCGCAAGCCATCATCCGCTCCATGCTGAGCTGGCAGTGGACTCCGATTTTCGCGGCCAACCGGGATACGGCGGTGAGCATGGGCTCTGGGCCGCAGGCGTAGAGGATTGCTTTGTCCGTTTGGAAGGGGCCGGGCACAAGGAGTTTTTCGACCAATTGCGTAACGAATCCCTTGACTCCGAACGAGCCATCATCGGTGGTCATGGCATGAGGAACACCGACCGAGGAAAAGGCCGGAAAAATAATGCCACCGTCGGGGTCGGTCCCGATATCGAAGGGAATCTCATCGAGGGAACGGGCGCCGATGAAAGCGGTGACCCGCATATCGGGATGATGGGATTTAAGATGTGCGGCCAGATGTTGGATCGGCGGGGCACCCATGCCGCCAGCGATCAGGACGGCGATCGGGCGCGACTGGTCGATTCGAAAGCCATTGCCCAAGGGGCCGATCAGATTCAACGAATCGCCGGGAACGAGCGTTGTCAATCGAACGGTTGAGGGTCCGACGACATGATATGAGATGTCGATCTCGAACTTGTTGCCTTTGTGTCGAATGGCGCTGAAACTAAAGGGCCTGCGAAGCATGATGTTGCGCTTGGCGGAATCGAGCAACTCGGCGGGGATATCTTTATCCTGCGGCAGTGAGAGCGGACCGGCATCGATCTCGACAAACTGCCCGGGCATAACAGAAGCGAATGCGGCCGAACCTTTTGCATCCAGTTCGAGCGTCAGGAGACGATAGCGAGGCCGAATAATTCTGTGCTGCCGGACGACGGCGGTGAAGATTCGGCTGGACTGTGCGGAACGGTGCTTCATAAGCCCTTGACTTTTCAGAACTTACACGATGGATCCTGTGGGTATAAAAAAGCTTCCGGAATATTCATCCACTGATACTCCGGAAGCAAGCCACGGCAAAAAAGACCGCTAAGGACAAGGTTTTAGGGGTCGGCCTTCTGGGCTGACCACGCCGACAAAGTATAGCCCTCATCGGCCGGATTGTCAAGCCGCCAGACAAAAAGTCACACAAAAAACTAAAATAAATATAAACCATTATATATAAAAGACTTACGATCGTCTTTTCGGCGAATAACGAGACCGTTTCCGGCCGATTACCCTTGCGATTTCCGGAGGGTTTCCTGCCAGACTTGTGCCCAGGAGACCTGATGTTTTTCGGCGGCGGCAACGCAATCGGCATATTCGGGCTTGAGAAAGACCTTATGACCCTGATAGTTTCCGATTTTCAGGCGGATGGGGCCGTACGCGGTGTCAATCGTTTTGAATTCGCGCGGGAGGATGGATCGCTGGAGGGTTTGCTTTCGGATTCCCAGTGTCAGTCCCTGACGGAAGATCATGCCTTCCAACTCGGCCGCCTTCGACGGCTCACACAAAACCGATAGCAAGATGGCAGGGCGGTTGTGCTTCATCTGGATTGGCGATGTGAAAACATCCAGCGCGCCGCTTTTGAGAAGGCCCTCCATCGCATGGCCGACTTGTTCGGCGGGGGCATCGTCGATATTGCACTCCAGAAGGATCACGCTGTCGCCGTCGGCGCTGGTGGTGGTCATCTGTCCGATGACGACGCGCAGGACATTGGGAAAATCAGACGCATCCCGAGACCCGGCGCCGTAGCCGATTTTGGAAACGGTCATGGCGGGCATCGGGCCATAGGCGGAGGCGAAATGGGTCAGGATGGCCGCGGCGGTCGGCGTGAGCAGCTCGAAATCACCGGGGCCGGAAAGCATCGGGGCCTTGGCCTGACGAAGCAGTTCGGCCGTCGCGGGGGCGGGAACCGGCAGAATACCATGGGCGCAGCGAATGGTCCCGGTGCCGACCGCCAGCGGGGAACAGACAACTTTCTCGATTTTGAGGGCATCGAGGCAGACGCAGGCGGCGACGATATCGACGATCGAATCGACGGCGCCGACTTCGTGGAAGTGAATCTCGTCGATGGATTTGTTGTGGATGGCGGCCTCGACCCGGCCGAGGTTGTTGAAGATGGCGACGGCGTTGTCTTTGGCGGCGGGGGAAATGGCACTGCTGTGGATCAGGGCACGGATATCCGACAGAGACCGATGGGAGTGGGAGGACGGCGTATGCGAATGGGCCGGATGTTCATGCGTATGGTGCGAATGGGGATGGTCGTGATCGTGAGGGTGACTGTGGCCGTGCTCATCCCAGTCCGAGGCCGGAGAAGCAGGGGAAATCCGGGGCTCGAAGCCCGTGGCGGAGATACCCTTTCGCATCACGGATTCGACATGGAACTGCACCGGGCCGATGGGCAGCGAGTTCAATTGGCGGATTAGATCGTTACGATCGACGCCGGCATCCAGCATCGCGGCGACGATCATGTCCCCGCCGGCGCCGGCGAAACAATCAAAATAGGCGATATTCATTCTTGTCGTCCCTTTCTTTTCGAGTATGATTATGCATTCAGCGGCGGGAAATGCAAGCGTTTGCATTTGCCGGTTCGGCCGGGCAGTCCGGCCGAATGGATGAGACATCGACAACCATAGGAATCGTGGGAATGAATACAGGGATGTTCCAGAAGTGCGGAGTCGCGGTACTGGTGTTGGGTTTGTGCGGAGCGGCCCAGGGCGATCTGTCCAGTTCGATCGCCGCAATCCTTAAGGAAAAGAAACAGACCAAGGCGGTGGTGGCGATTCAGATCCTCGACGGGACCACCGGCAAGGTTGTGTACGAAATGAATTCCCATCGGCCGATGATTCCGGCGTCGAATATGAAACTGGTGACGACGGCTTCGGCACAATATTACCTAGGGGGCAAGTTCGTCTGCACCACCAAGGTCGGAATGCTGGGCGAATCACTGGTGGTCATCGGTGGTGGAGATCCGCTGCTGGGCGACCTGAAGACCGACGAAAAGCACGAACGAAAGCCCGGCTGGATTTTCGAGGATATTCTGGCGGTTCTGAAGGAAAAGAATATCACCTCCCTGAGCGACCTGTATGTGGACACCACCTACTTCG
>PMBP01000179.1 GCA_003152975.1 Phycisphaerales bacterium
CTCGGTTTTGGAAGCTGGCAGGCGGAAAACTCCAAGGGCACCTTCACCTGGGATCGCAAGGGTGGACAAGGCAGCAGCGGCGCTGCACTGGCAAGCGGCGTTCTGCAAGGCTGCTTCATTCAAAGCCATCCGGCCAAACCGGATGAGACTTACGCTGTCCATGTTAAGTGGCGAACACAAGGGCAGCTTGCCCGAGCGTCGGTTACAATCCGCTGGAAGGACGCCCAGAGCCGCTGGACCAACGAGATGCTGGATCACCATCTCCCGCCGTCGCCGTCTCGCGTCGTGTTAGGTTTGGAGTGGCAGGAGATCCTCGGCACCTTCCGCGTTCCCGACGGGGCCGCCGAGATCGTCATTCTCCTCAATAGTTCCGGCAGTATGTCACCGGAAGACAAGGTCTGGTTCGACGATCTTGAACTGATCCGACTCGACTAAGCAGAATATGTGAGCAATCGACTCGATCATTCGAACAGGAATATCTATGAATATTGACCGTTCAAAAACGCTCGATGAGCTTGAGGGCACGGATTGGGGACCTCCTGAGTATGATTCCCGCTTGGTTAAGACCTGCCATCGATTGCGAAAGACTCCTCTCAAGGATTTTTCTGTCGAAGACCTCCGAATCATGATGCAACAGGGCATAAGTCCCCTATTCCTTGTGCCTATGGCTTTGGATGTCCTGCAGGCAAATCCTTTGGCAGAAGGGGATTATTATCCTGGAGATTTACTTAATTCGGTTGTCTCAGGCGTCCTAACGGGCTTTTGGAAAACCGATCCATCCCTGCTATCCCGCCTCAAGGCGGTCGTAGCCAGCCTAAAGGCCATGGTGGAAAAGCAGAATCCATCTGTTTCCAGCGATTTGCGCGAGTTACTTGTTTCAGTGTCATCTTCCGTAGATAAGATCATTCAACAGGTTGGGACAGAACAATGACTTCAACAAAATCCATTCTTCCCCACGGTGTGATTTTCGATATGGATGGCGTACTGGTGGATTCCGAGCCCTTTATCTGCAAGGCCGGATGCATGGCGTATGCCGAGCTGGGCCTGCAGGTGCGGCCTGAGGATTTTGTGCCGTTCGTGGGCATGGGCGAGAACCGCTACCTCGGCGGCGTGGCGGAAAAATACAACTTCCCCGTCGATATCGACGCGATCAAAAAACGCACTTACGATATCTATCTGGAGATCATCCGCGGGGCCCTGCGGCCGCTGCCGGGCGTGCACGAATTCATCGGCCGCTGCCGGGCGCTGGGCAAGAAGATCGCCGTCGCCTCCAGCGCCGACCGCCGCAAGGTCGAGGGCAACCTGCGGGAGATCGGCCTGGCGTGGGAATCATTCGACACGGTCGTCTGCGGGGAGGATGTCGTCCACAAAAAGCCGGACCCGGAAATCTTTCTGCTGGCCGCCAAGCGATTGGGCCTACCCGCGACCGAGTGTCTGGTCGTCGAGGATGCCGTCAGCGGCGTCGCCGCGGCCAAAGCAGCCGGATCGCGCTGCCTGGCTTTGACGACTTCGTTTTCGCGCGAGCAACTTTCCGGCGCGGACTTCTTCGCCCCCAATCTCGCCGGCGCTGGAGAGAATGTGCTGAATTGGAACCGCGCATAAAAAAGCGGAGGACGATTTGTCTTCCGCTGGATTTGCATCTCAATCTGCTATCGATTCGTTTCACCGCAGCCGAAAGGCGTTGGGGTAATGCCGGATTTCCGGTTTCGTCGAGTCGCCGAGGATCACGGCCACCACATCGAACCGCATCGGCCGGTTTTCCAGCCGATACTTGCGGGCGAAGACCTTGGCCGCCCTTGTCATCCGCCGCCGCTTTTCCAGCGTGACCGCATCCTGTGCCTGGGCAAAATCCTCGTTCCGCCGCGTCTTGACCTCGACGAAGGCCACCGCTCCCTCGGGGTCGGCGACGATCAGGTCCAACTCGCCGCCGTCGCAGCGGAAATTCCGCGCGATCGTCCTAAGCCCTCGGCGCCGCAGGAACCGGAGGGCCTGATTCTCGCCCCACCGGCCAAGCCGCTTGGGATCGGCCAGCAACCGACGGCGTCCGAACGGCCAGAGCAGCACGGGTCGGCCTTACCTGGTAAGGGTGTGCTCGCTGTGCCGATGCGACAGCTTGACGCTCTTGCCGGTACGGTCGCGGAGGTAGAACAGCTTGGCCCGGCGGGTTTGGCCGCTGCGGATCGGCCGGATAAAGTCGATATTCACCGAGTGAATCGGGAACCGCCGCTCGACGCCCTCTTCATCGACCATCCGCCGCACGGTAAAGGTCTCGCCCATGCCGCCTCCGGCCCGCGAGATCACCGTGCCGCTGAAGACCTGGATGCGAACCTTGTCGCCTTCCTTGATCTTGCAGCCGACTTCAACGGTGTCGCCGACTTCGAAATACGGAAGTTCGGGCTTCTTACACTTGCTTTCCACATGTTCCAGAAATTGATTCTTCACGATCTATACTCCTGTTTCGTTTGTCTCTTGGTTTTTCTTTTTCAGCAGATCCGGCCGCCACTGTCCCGTTCGGTCCAGGGCCTGCTGTTGTCGCCACGCCTCTATCTTTTTGTGATCGCCGCCGAGCAGAATCTCGGGCACCCGCATCCCGCGGAACTCTTCGGGCCGGGTGTATTGCGGGTATTCGAGCAACCCGTCGGAAAACGATTCGTTCCGAATGGAATTCTCGTCGCCGACGGCCCCGTCCAGCAGCCGCACCACCGCGTCGATGACCACCATCGCCGGCAGCTCGCCGCCACTGAGGACATAATCGCCGATGGAGATCTGCTCGGCCCCGAGGCCCAGCCGGATCCGCTCGTCGAAGCCCTCGTACCGGCCGGCGATCAGGATCAGCCGTGGCTGGAGGGCCAAGTCCGCCGCCATCGCCTGGCTGAACGGCCTTCCCTGCGGCGTCATCAGGATCACGCGGCCCGGTTCCTCGGCCTGCGCCCGCACCTGCTCAAAGCAGGCGAACACCGGCGCCGGCATCATCACCATGCCGCTGCCGCCGCCGTAGGGCTTGTCATCCACCTTGCGATAACTGTCGGTGGCGAACTCTCTGATATTTGAAAGAACAATCTCAACCAATCCGGCGGCTTGCGCCCGCTTGAGGATCGAGTGGGCCAGCGGGGAACTGAACATCTCCGGAAACAGAGTCAGCACATCGATTCGCATTCCGGATTCTCCCGCCAGACTCGATCCCGCACGGCGCGGCCGATCGGTTCGGGGTTACTTCTTCTTCTTTTTGTCGTCGACCGGTTCCAGGGCCAGCTTTTCGGCCTTGGTGTAGGGCTTGCCGGCCTTGCGGCACAGTTCCCGCGACCGGTCGGTGCGGCGCTTGCGGTCTTCCATGTACTTGCAGGTCAGGCCGTTGCGGCGCAGGATATCGCACATCGGATCGCTGGGAACGGCTCCCTTTTCGAGCCAGTACTTGACGCGATCCAGGTTCAGCACGAGCTGCTTGGCGGCGTCCTTCTCGATCGGGTCATAGTGACCCAACTTTTCCAGGACGGTCCCGTTGCGGGGATTGCGCACATCCGTCGCGTTGATGCGAAAGAACGGACGGTGGCGCCGACCCATCCTCATCATACGAATTCGAACTGCCATGTTACTTTCCTTTCAACTCTGTATATATAGAATATTCGTGACAGCCCGTTGCCGGTCACGAAACGCGGTTGCGCTCTAACGCATACCCATTGAAAAAGATCGCCGCCACCGCCGGATCGATCCCGGCCTGGTCGGCTATCCGCCGCACCTGCTCATCGTTAAGCCGTTCGACGGCGTTTTTCTCGGCGGCCGTCAGTGTCGCCACGGCTCGCTCCATCTGCTTCCACTCATCACGGCTGGGCGACTGTAACATCGCCAGCTCGCTGCTGCCGCGGTCGTCGGCAAACTGTCGCCGAAACTGCCGGCCGTACGGGTCATCCACAAACCGGCCCAGCCGCTGCAGGTACTCGTCGATCGAAAGCCCGGAACTCATCGCCGCTTTTTGGGCTTTCGGCGAATGTCCTTGCGCCGATTGACCGGTGGACGCAGCTTGACGCCCCCGGACATCGCGCTAAACAGATCCACTTTTCCCGAGAACAAACTGCGAAACGCCCCGGCACCGCCGGCAGACAGGGTCTGCATCATCTCGCGGCTGCGTCGGAAGGTCTTGATCAGCGAGGCCACTTCCTGCACATCGCGCCCGCAGCCCTTGGCGATCCGCCGCCGTCGCGACGAATCGATGATGTCCGGGTCGCTCCGTTCGCCGGTCGTCATCGAGTGGACGATCCCTTCCATCCGCCCGATCTCGCCGTCGTCCATATCCATGCCCGCAAGCTGAGAACCCACGCCGGGGATCAGCTTGAGCAGACTGCTCATGCCGCCCATCTTTTTGACCGAGCTCATCTGCTTGAGAAAATCGTCGAAGCCGAAGGTGCCTTTGGCCATCTTGACCTGCATCTTCTGGGCCTCGCCGGCGTCAAATTGTTCCTGGGCCTTCTCGACCAGCGAAACGATGTCGCCCATGCCGAGGATCCGGCTGGCCATACGGTCCGGGTGAAACTCCTCGATTTTGTCGAGTTTTTCGCCGACGCCGATGAACTTGATGGGCTTGCCCGTCACGGCCTTGACGCTCAGGGCCGCGCCGCCGCGAGCGTCCCCGTCGAGTTTGGTCAGGATCACGCCATCGAGTTCCAGCCGGTCGTTGAAGGCCTTGGCCGAGTTGACGGCGTCCTGGCCGGTCATCGCATCGCAGACCAGATAGATCTGGTGCGGCGTGACCGCCTTGGCCACCTGATCGATCTGCGCCATCATCTCTTCATCGATGTGCAGCCGGCCGGCGGTATCGAGGATCACCACATCGCGGCCGGTTTGCACCGCCTGACGGATGCCGTTTCTCGCCACGACGACCGGATCCTTGATGCTGGTGTCGCTATAGACCGGAATGTTGAGCTGCTGGCCCAGCGTGACCAACTGGTCGATCGCTGCGGGCCGCTGCAGGTCGCCGGCCACCATCATCGGGTGCTTGCCTTTGGAACTGATATATTGTCCGAGCTTGCCGCAGGTGGTCGTTTTGCCGCTGCCCTGAAGGCCGGCCAGCATAATGATCGTCGGACCCGGAGACACATAATAGATCCGCGTATCCACCGGACCCATCAGGCGGACCAGTTCGTCGTGGACGATTTTGACCATCACCTGGCCCGGATGCAAACTTTTGATCACCTCGGCGCCAACGGCCGCGGTGGTGCAATCCTTGCAGAACTGCTTGACGACACCGTAATTGACATCAGCCTCGAGCAGGGCCTTACGGACCATCGCCATGGCATCCGAGACATTCGCCTCGGTGATGCGGCCCCGGCCTGACAGCGACCGGAAGATCGAATTGAATTTTTCCGTCAATGCGTCAAACATTCTGTTTCCTTTTCCTGGAGGGAGCCCTGTGCGCAGTGACTTCCCGCCGAAAACGAGGGATTGTAAGCAAAAAACGGCCCTTTTGCAAGCCAAAAAGAGGCCTTCGGGTGGATTTTTTAAGATTTTTTGTTCAGGCCTTGACAGCCGCCGGCCGAAGCGGTAATATTGTCTTTTCGCTCTTTCTCATTTATGCCATAGGCGTATGAATGACGCCTGAGACACAGCAAGGACTATGGTTACGGGATCTTGGCGGGGCTTTATACACCGGCCGGGTCGGCCGTCGGCAGGGTGCCGGCGAGCAGGCCCACTCGGTTTTGCCCATCGGAGCCAGGACGACTCGGAATAACGGAACTCGTTTATCAGGAAAAACTTATGAACCATTCCATTTCGGGTCTGCCTGCGGCCCCGCCCCTGTCAATGACAGGCAATCAGGTCATTGTAAACCCGGTTATTTCACAGGGTTTTGACTCTATTGTGAACCTCCAGTCTCAGGGAGATCATGTGCAACTCCCGTTGGTTCCATCTGGTTACAGCCCGTTTTGGGCGAGATTTTTTGGCCTGCCGCAAGGCCGCAGGTCAAAAAGGCCCGGAGGCGTATTTGAAATACGCTGAGGACATTTTTGACCGAGAACGCCGCGGCGGGGCAAAGGGACCGCCCAAAACAAAACTCTTGTGAAATATCCGGGTTGAGACCCTCCTCGAACTCGGTGTCGATATCGTCTTTGGTTATATCGGCGCATCGGCAATGCCGCTTTTTGATGCTATTACGACCGGTTACAAACGGCAGTCAAAATGTGGCGGCAATTCCGACGGATACGACTCGTCCCAGATTAACATTCCTGGATCTTCCATTTTGAATTGTTCTGGGTCCGGCCATCCTTCTGAGCCGGTCTATGGACCCGTGGAATTCAGGAATGAGTTGACGACTACCGAAAATTCAATTATTGAAGATATCAGGAGACAACGCATGACAGAAACAACCGCGCCATCCCCGGCCAAACCGATCCGCAAGCCGGGCAGTCAGATTATTGTGGATACGCTCGTCGAGCAGGGCGTCGAGGTGATGTTCGGCTATCTGGGCGGCGTGGTTCTGCCTCTCTTTGACAAGCTCTACGACGCCCCGATTCGCTTCATCATCCCGCGGCACGAGCAGGGCGGCTGCCACATGGCCGATGCCTATGCCCGCGCCACCGGCAAGGTCGGCGTGGTCGTGGCCACCTCGGGCCCCGGCGCCACCAATCTGACGACGGGCCTTGCGACGGCGATGATGGATTCGATCCCGCTGGTGGCGATCACCGGCCAGGTCCGCACGGATTTGATCGGTAATGACGCCTTTCAGGAGGCGGATACTACAGGTATCACCCGGCCGATCACCAAGCACAATTCCATCGTCAAGGATCCCAATCGTCTGGCCCAAACGATTCGCGAGGCCTTCTATATCGCCTCGACCGGTCGGCCGGGACCGGTTCTGGTCGATATCCCCGTCGATATGCAGGTCGCCGAGATCGAGGTCAAACCCGCCGAGCCGGTCAACCTGCCCGGCTACAAGGTTCGTTCGCGGGTCCACAACCGCCAGATTTCTTTGGCCGCCGAAGCGATCAACGCCTCGCAAAAGCCCATACTCTATGTCGGCGGAGGGATCATCATCGCCAACGCCGCCGCCGAATTGAGCGAACTGGCCCACAAGGCCAACATTCCGGTCACCATGACTTTGCTGGGCCTGGGCAGTATCGACCAGGGCAGCGAGTTGTCGCTGGATATGCTCGGGATGCACGGCTCGGCGTACGCCAACTTCGCCGTCCAGGAATGCGATCTGCTGATCGCCGTCGGCGCCCGGTTTGACGACCGCGTCACCGGCAAGCTCAAGACCTTCGCGTCCAAGGCCAAGATCATCCATATCGATATCGATCCGGCAAGCATCGCCAAAAACCTTCCGGCGGATATCCCCGTCGTCGGTGACGCCAAAGAAACGCTGGTCGAGTTGCTCCGCGAGGTGCAGCACCGTGACCGCCCGGAATGGTTCGCTCAGATCGCCGAGTGGAAGAAAAAATATCCCTTCCGTTACGACAAGCGAGCTCACGCCATCAAGCCGCAGTTCGTCATCGAAGAGATCCTTCGCCAGACGAACGGCGACGCGACGATCGTCACCGGCGTCGGCCAGCACCAGATGTGGACGGCGCAGTTCTATCGCTTCAAACGCCCGAGGCAGTTCATCACCTCCGGCGGCCTGGGGACGATGGGCTTTGGCCTGCCGGCCGCGATCGGCGCGCAGGTCGCCCTGCCCGGCCAAACGGTCATCGACATCGACGGCGACAGCAGCTTCAACATGACGATGAATGAGTTATGCACGGCCGTGCAGTACGAACTGCCCGTCAAGGTTTGCATTATCAACAACGGCTACATGGGCATGGTCCGACAATGGCAGCAGCTCTTCTATGGCAAGCGGTATTCGTGCAGCTCGCTGAAGAATCCCGACTTTGCGACCGTGGCACGGGCCTTTGGCGCCGTCGGCATGACGGTCACCGAGAAAAAGGGCGTCGCCGACGCCGTCGCCGCGATGCTTGCCGAGACGCACCCCTGCGTGGTGGACTTCCATGTCGATCGCGAGGAGAATGTCTGGCCGATGGTCCCGGCCGGCAAGAGCTTGCACGAAATGAACGGACTGGACATTTTTGAAAGCATGGCCTGATCCCTCGCGGTCGGCCTTCGAATACAGGAGACAGCCATGAAACATATTCTTAGCGCTCTGGTGCTTAACCGTCCGGGAGTTCTGGCCCATGTCGCCGGGATGTTCGCCGCACGGGCCTTCAATATTGATTCGCTGACGGTTGGGCGGACCGACGACCCCGAACTGAGCCGGATGACCATCGTCGTCATCGGCGATGACCGCGTCGTCGAACAGGTCCGCAAGCAACTGGCCAAGATCGTCTCGATCGTCAAGGTTCAGGACTTCGCCGGCCAGGATGTCGTCGCCCGCGACCTGATGCTGGTCTCGGTCTCGGCCCCGCCGGAAAAGCGGCCCGAGATCCTGGCCCTGATCGAGATGTTCAACGCGAAAGTTGTGGACATCGGCCCGAAATTTGTTATGGTAGAGGTGTGCGGACCGGAAACGAAGATCGAGGCCTTCATTGACGCGGCCCGATCCTATGGCATCCGGAATGTCGTCCGGACCGGAACCGTCGCAATGGCCCGGTACAGCCGGTCCCAGTCGGAATAACAACAAAATCAAGATTGAGGATTCACAATGGCAACGATCTATTATGAAAAGGATGCGTCCCTGGATGGCCTCCGCGGCAAGAAAGTCGCCGTCGTCGGCTACGGCAGCCAGGGCCACGCCCACAGCCAAAACCTCCGGGACAGCGGCGTGCAGGTCTCCGTCGCCGAGCTGCCCAACACGGCCAACGACAAAATCGCCCGTGAGCACGGATTTATCCCCACGGACATCAAGACCGCCATCGACGGCGCGGCCCTAATCATCATCACGCTGCCCGACCAGGTCCAGGCCAAGGTCTATCAGAAGGAAATCGCCCCGAACCTCAAGCCCGGCCA
>PMBP01000430.1 GCA_003152975.1 Phycisphaerales bacterium
ACCTCGATCCCGTCTATTCCCGCTACCTCGGCCTGTTTGTCAGCATTCCGCTGACGACACTCTGGATCATCATGTGGGTCTGGACCCGCCTCAACAGCAAATGGCGGATCACCCATAACGAGATGGAACATTTCCAGTTCGGCCGCATGGACGATTCCCTCGCCCGCGGGGCCAAACGCATCCGTACCACCTACCCCGACCTCTTCGAGCTGCTGATCTGTATGGCAGGGGACCTGGAGATCTACGATGCCGTGGGAAATCGGCTTCTCCGCCGTATCGAGCATGTCCCGTTGCTGCCGTTCGTTAATAAAAAGATCAGCATTCTCCTCGAAAGCACTGCCGTGACCTCCAGCCAACTGGAAGACGAAGCCCAACACGCCGGCGGGGCCGCTGTCGAGGAAGCCGAATCTCCCGCCGACAACATCTCCCGGGAAGATTCTCAGGACAATAACCCCTCGGCGCCGACGGGATAAATTTTTTTCGATAACCTCTTGCTATCCAAAACGATATGGCGATAATGGCAAGGGTCATTATTAAGGAAATTCCGGATGTATTACCGATAATCAGTAGGGATACCGGTTATTCGGTGCGAACTTGCGGTTTCGGGATCATGAGTTTGATCCAAAAAATTGGACGGAATAGGATTTGAAACAATTATGAATGGAAAGGAACTGAAGATGGAACGCCGTATGTTTCTAAAGGGTATGGGAGTAGTCGCTGCCGGGATGCTCGCGGGTTGCGGTTCCAAGCCGGCTGCCAAGCCCAAGACCAAAACTCCGAGGCCCGGAAGTACCGAAAAGAAGGTCGGTGAAGCTGCCGACAAGGGTGCTGCCGCCACCAAGGATGCTGCAGACAAGGCCGCCGCTGCCACCAAGGAAGCGGCCGACAAGGCTGCCGCTGCCACCAAGGATGCGGCTGCCCCGGCAAAGTAAGGACGATTTGTCATCAATCCTGGTCTTCGGATCAGGTACGAAACCCCCTTGGATTCTATCAACCAAAAAGGTTGACAAGGGGGTTTCTTTTTTTGAACTTATTGCCGGAAAGTCGTATAATATACATGCGGAAGCAATTTGGATCGGCATGTTATAGGTTCATACGATGAGCGAGGCATTAGTCATAGGTGGTTATCCGTTCGAGCCGGCTGGCTGGCCGGTGGACATTCCTTCTCAGTCCCNNGCCCGCCGGGAAGGTTCCTCGTCGGCTCGTTCCTCCCGCCAACCCAAAACCGACCATGTCCCCGTAACTCGCCGCCTCATCCCAGAACAGATCTACTCCCGTCTTCGCAGCTACTTCACCGACGCCCCGGCCCCCCTCGGCTTGTACATCGACTACTACGCATAACGGCGTATTCTCATACACGGAAATTCGTTCCTTCCGTTGACGGCCCAGCCCGTCTCCGCTATAGTGCCCCCATGCAGACCAAAATCCTCAAACTCGACGGCGGTCCCGGCGATGCCGACAAAATCGCCACGGTCGCCCNNTCCCGACCGAGACCGTCTACGGCCTGGCCTCCATCGCCGCGTCCGAACCCCTCGCTCGGCTCGACGCCGTCAAATCCCGCGATCCCGACAAGCGATACTCCCTCCACATCGCCGCACCCGCCGACCTCAGCCGCTATATCCCGGCCGTCAACCCCCGCTGTCGCCGCCTGATCTCCCGGGGCTGGCCCGGCCCGATCACCCTGGTCTTTACCCTCTCCGATAACCAACTGGCCCACCAGCGCCTGGTCCTCGGCGACCCGTGGTTTTCCTGCCTCTACCGCAGCGATACCCTCGGCGTCCGTTGCCCGGCCAATCCCGTCGCCGCCCGATTACTCGCCGCCATCCCCCATCCGGTCGTCGCCCCCAGCGCCAACCTCTCCGGCCGCCCGCCCGCCACGACCGCCGCCGAGGCCCTCCAATCCCTCGACGGCCTCATTGACATTGTCCTCGATGCCGACGATCTGGCCGATGGCCGCTGCCGCTATGCTAAAAGCAGCACCGTCCTGGGCGTCACCCCCGTCGGTTTCGACATCCTCCGCGAGGGCGTCTGCTCCCGGTCCGACATCGAAGATCTCTCGCTTTCCCGAATCCTCTTCGTCTGCACCGGCAACACCTGCCGCAGCCCCATGGCCAAAATCTTCGCCCAAAAATGGCTGGCCGAAAAATTCAACTGCGAGATTGACACAATCGATCAATTCGGATATAAGGTTGTATCTGCGGGTGTGATGGCCTCGTCGGAGTTCCCGGCCAGTGCCGAAGCCGTCGAGGTCGCTCGGGAAAACGGCCTCGACTTGTCGGCCCATCGCAGCCGCCCATTGGATGTTGCCCTGATCCGCTCCTGCGACTGGATCTTCGCTCTGGGTCGAAGCCACCGGGATCGGATTTTGTCCTTTTGTCCGGACGCCGCCGACCGGTGTCGGCTTCTGGACGAATCCGGCGACATCCCCGATCCCATCGGCGCCGATCTCGATGCCTATCGTCGCACCGCCGAACGGATCCGTCGCGCTTTGGAAATTCGGTTGAAAGAGATTGTGGAATGAGAATAGCCGTTGCAAATGATCATCGGGGCGTCAGCGCCGTCGAACAGGTCAAGGTCATCGTCGCCCAGCTCAACCACGAAATGCTCGACTTCAGCAGCAATACCGAGCAGCCCGTGGACTATCCCGACCTGGCCTATGTCGCCGCCTCCGCCGTCTCGGCCGGTCAGGCCGACCGCGCCATCCTTATCTGCGGAACCGGCATCGGCATGTGTATCGCTTCCAACAAGGTCAAGGGCGTCCGTGCCGCCCTCTGCTACGACGAGCTCAACGCCCGCATCTCTCGCCAGCACAACGACGCCAATGTCCTGTGCCTCTCCGGCGATCTCCTCGGCTCCGGCATGTTGCGCCGCATCGTCGCAATCTGGCTGGCCACCGACTTCGCCGGCGGCCGTCACCTCCGCCGCGTCCACAAGATCGAGGCCATCGAGCAGGGAAAAGACCCCCGCAATCTCCACGAATGATGTGCGGTCAGTCGTGTGTCGGGCCGACTTTACGGGGAAAGGATTCACTGGATGAAGAATAACCCCGAACTGGAATCCTGGGCCCGCCCTATCCTGGCGCTGGTCGCCTTCGGAATCGCCTTCGGCTATATTGAAGCCGCCGTCGTCGTCTATCTTCGCGGCCTGTTCTACACCAGCGGTTTTTCCTTCCCCATCGCCGACTTCAGCAAAATGCCCGGCGCCCGACTTTTCGTCGTCACCGAGATCGGCCGCGAGGCCGCCACGCTGGTGCTGCTGGTGTCCTCCGCCTGGCTCATCGCCCGCGATCTCCGCGGCCGTCTGGCCGTCTTCCTGATCTCCTTCGCCGTCTGGGATGTCTTCTACTATGTCTGGCTCAAAGTCATCCTCGACTGGCCCGCTTCCCTGCTCGACTGGGACATCCTCTTCCTCATGCCCACAACCTGGGCTGGCCCGACCCTGGCCCCGCTGATTTCCTCGGCCCTGATGTGCGTCATCGCGGCAATCCTCCTCTCGCCCGTTCCCTGGCGGATGTCGTCCCTGCAGCAGCTCTTCCTCCTGGCCGCCATCGTCGCCATCGTCGTCTGCTTCTGCATCCCCGGCAGCCACATCCTCTATCCCGACTATGCCCGCTGGTTCTCCTGGCCCGCCTGGCTCCTGGCCCATCTGGCGATCATCACCGTCCTCGCCTGGTCCCTTTACCAGTCCCGCCCGCGCCCTCACCCGACCGTCGTCAGTACACCGCCGGCCGCCTGTTTGCTCGCCGATTCCACCTGCGTTCCCTGTCAGGGCGGCGACGATCCCCTGCGTGGCGACGCCCTGCGAAATCGGGCCGCTCAAATCCATTCCGACTGGAAGATCATCGACGAGCAGCGCCTCGAACAGGCGTTCCGTTTCTCGAATTTCCAGACGGCGATGGATTTTGCCGTCCAGGTCGGCCGACTCGCCGAGCAGCAGAATCATCACCCCGATCTGGCCGTCGCCTGGGGCCGCGTCACCGTCAAACTCTGGACCCACAAAATCAACGGCCTCCACCAAAACGACTTCATCCTCGCCGCCAAAATCGACTCCCTTCAGTTGCCGCCGATGCCCGCACCTGCAAACCATGCCTGAATCGAAATCGTGAATGCAAGGAATGAACCCATGAAATCATTCGCAAGGGTAGTATCCATTCTCTTGACAATATCACCGCTTTTCGCAGAAAACGCTGCTCCCGCCTCCACCCGTCTGGCCGTTCAGGGCACCCGATTCACCCTCAACGGTACCCCGACCTTCCTGTACGGCCTGAGTATGTACGGCGCCCTCGGTGCGCCCGAACCGCAGCTTATCGCCGACCTCGATCGCGCCAAGTCCCTGTCCGTCAACTGGGTCCGCGTCTGGGCTATCTGGAGCGGCTTTGACAACAATTGCTCCGCCGTCAACCCCGACGGTAGCCCCCGCGAGCCGTTCCTCGCCAAATTGCGGTGGCTCGTCGCCGAGTGTGATCGCCACGGCATCGTCGTCGATGTCACCCTCAGCCGCGGTAACGATATCGCCGGCAAGCCCCCCATACAGGAACTGCCCGCCCACCAAAAGGCCGTCGAAACCCTCATCGCCGCCCTCAAAGACCGCACCAACTGGTACCTCGACCTCAGCAACGAACGCAACATCCGGGACAAGCGATTCACCTCCATCGACGACCTCAAGGCCCTCCGCCTCCGCACTCGCGAACTCATGCCCTCTCTCCTGGTCACCGCTTCCGACGGCGGCGACATCGGCCCCGACGAGCTTGGCCATTACCTCCTCGATGTCGGCCTGGATTTCGTCTGCCCCCATCGTCCCCGCGACGCCAAATCACCGGCTCAGACCGAAGCGAAAACCCGCGAGTATCTCGCCCAGATGAAGGCGCTCG
>PMBP01000516.1 GCA_003152975.1 Phycisphaerales bacterium
TGGAACGAGCCGTGGGAAGGCGTGTCAATTTCCGGTTGGGGCGCGGACTGTTTGCGGTACCGCGAAATCTACAGTGTCATGGCGAAAGCAGTACTCGAGGCGCGCAATGAAGCCGGAGTAAAAGTCCTCATCGGCGGCGCCTGCTCGTCGGCCAACACCCGCGACAAATTGTTCTGCGATGGCACCGATACCTTTCTGCCCTGGCTGGATTTTGTCAGTATCCATTACCAGCCGCTTGCGGCCGACCCGGTGTTGGAACCGAAATGGATGAATCGCCAAGGCGAATACGGCCGTGTGCGCGTGTGGGACACGGAAAGTTGGGTGGCCAATTCCGATGACCGCGTGGCCGCCGTCATCGCCTCGATGCGTGCGATGGGGCAGGATCGCACCGCGGGCATTTACGCCGGGAATGTGTTCACTTCGCAAAAGCCCCGGATCAACGGCAAAGAATATGCCGTGGCCCAAGTCTGGGCACCGGGCGCATCGGTGGCCGCGTGCCAACATTTTATCGGCCAGCGTGCCTTCAAGGAAATCCTGTTCAAGAACGGACTCCCGTGGGTGTTCGTGTTCGAGGGTTTGCCCGAACGCGTCGGCAACCAACGCCAAGGCACGCCGCATCCCGATGACGGCACGGTTGTCATCACCGGCGACTTGAGCGCCAGCTATGACAAGAACCGCATCCTGTTCCGCTCCGTGGGCATCGCCAAAGACGCAAGGATGGAACTCTCCAGCGAAGGCGGAAAATTCATCCTTTATGATTTTTACGCCAATCCGTTACCGTCGGCCAACGGTAAGATCGTCGTGCCGCTCAACCAACTCGGATATTTCCTGCGCACCGACGGTAGCCGCGGATCATTTGACCAACTCCTCGAGGCGATCGCCCAGGCGAACATCGTTGGCGTCGACCCGGTGGAAATCATTGCGAGCGACTTGACCGCGCCGATTGAAGCCAGACCCAAACTCAAGCTCAAGCTCACCGATGTCCTGACGCGGCCCGTCAAAGGCAAGCTCACGGTGAAGATCGAAGGACTCGTTGTGGAGCCCAGCGAACAAACACTGTTGCTTCGCGGTGGCGAGAGCAAGGAAGTCTTCGTTACTGTATCCGGCGGCGCTGCGAGGCCCGACAACCACTACCGGTTGCTGGCCGCATTCGACGCCGGCTCGGACGGCACGGCCGCCCACGCAGAGCTGATGCACGTGAATTGGATTGCCAAACGCACGATCATCGTGGACGGCAACCTCGCCGATTGGCAAGACCTGATCCCACAGACGAGCGCTCAGCCCGTAGGGACCAGCGAGACAGAGAAGGCTTATCTGCCTTTTAAGAATTGGGATCGGCAGGGCGGCGACGGAGCGGCCACAGCCTGGCTCGCCTATGACTCACAGTTCTTCTATTTCGCCGCCAAGGTTCCGCGTATGGATGGATTGCCCCGTTTTGAAACTCGCAACGACGACGACTTTTTCTACCCGGAAAAAGTTGCCTCCAAAGGCAAGGAACTAACCTGGCCGTCGGGTGTGCGACGCTTTTCGTATCGCAAGGATTTCGAGATTCCGTCCGGCAATGGAAAGCATAATGTCCAAATTGCTTTCAACGTCATTCCTTCGGAGAAGAAAGAGCATCTGCAATTCCCACCCGGAACGATGCCGCGGTTCTGCGCCTACTTTGACACCGATTATGAATTCGCCCTGAACAAGGTAGGTAATGACTACGGCGGCGGCACGGAGATTTTCTGTCTGCAGCGCCCCGGCATGATGCGGAAGCATTTTTTTCCGCGTCAACCGAAGGCGCCTATTGACGGCGGGCCCGTGAAGGGCGAGGCGAAACTGGTGGTAAAAGACAACGGGGTCGAGTGTGCCATCCCATGGTCCAACATGCCCGAAGTCAAGCAGCGGATCGACGCGGGCCAAACTATGAAATTCAGTTTCCGTGTCAACAACGGCGCCGGGGCATTTGAGTTGGCCGCCGGCCGGAGCGTGTCGAAAGATAATTGCTTTGCCTTCCACAACGATTGGTCTACGCACTGGGCTAACGAACTGGAGTTTGGGGCAGAGCGATAGAGAACGAAACGGACACCGATGCAGTCAAGGAAATCCATGAGACGCCGAGATTTCGGGGTCAACAACTCGACCGTAGTGTCAAGTTTAATCATCGCAGCCAAGGTCGCGCATGCCGAGCCAGAGGGGATCGGGATCGACACAAAGCACTATGCTCTACTGTAACCCGATATGCTCTACTATTAAGCGAGGCCGAAGTTTGGTTGTATTGGTCGGCAGTCAAAAAATAGGACAAAACGAACTTGGATGAAACTCCACAGGAAAAGTTGGACAACGATTCTGAGGAGGAATATGCCGTGCCATGATCCCTAAAACCTCGATTTTTCTTAGCGTTGTTTGCCCCATGAACCAAAATCCGTTGTATTGTCCGATAGTCGATTGGCTCCAATTGCTTCGGGTTCGGCCGAGATCGGTATGGGGTTGCCAACTAACAGATTCCCATCGGAGCCGCTTCCGCCGATGAGATTGTCCCTGGGGCCAAATGCGATCCGAATACCCTCTTCGCCATTGGGCAGCGGAGACTTGCCTGTAATGTCAGCGCCGATGAGATTGCGCGTAATGCGGTTGCGATCGGTATGAAGGGCGAAGATCGTGATCCCCGCGACGATATTTCCCGAAACGACATTCTGGTCCACAACATTCCTGAAGGTTCCGCCGTCGATGTGCACGCCGGTTTCGTTGGGCACCGCCGCGGTTCCCGTTGCGTCCGATCCGGTTGCCGCGAAGGGTATTGCCGTTGGCCCGATCATCGAACAGCACGCCGTAGGTGTTCGGTATCGCCATCGTTCCGGTGACATCGGTGCCGATGAAATTGCCGAGGATCGCGTTCTCCTGTACGCCGGCACCGAAAAGATCGACCCCGTAGGCGGTATTGCCTGAAGCGATGTTCCGCTCGCCGGGCCCGGCTCCGCCAATGCGGTTGCCGCGGGCACGGCCTTCGACGCAGATCCCGTCGAAGTTCGGCAGGGCTTTTGGCCCGTGCGGTCCACGCCGACGAAGTTGCCGATCACCGTATTGCGGTGGGCGTCGGAAATGCGGATGCCGACATGCCGGTTTCCGGAAATAATGTTGCGATCCTCCCGCGCAGCACCGCCGACGATGTTGTCGTGCGCGCCGCTGAGCAGTTCCACGCCGTTGAGATTCGGTATCGCCCGCAGGCCGGTCGCGTCAAGGCCGATCATATTGCCCAGGATGCGGTTGTCGAACGACAGGGCGCCATACACTTGGATACCATACAAGAATCCTCCGATGGCAAACCCGCGAATCGTCACCCCCGATACATTGAGCAACAGAAAGGCCGTCTCGACCGACTGCCCGTTGCCATCCAGCACGATCTCGGGGCCGCTGGGGTTGGTGTCTCCCTCGGTAGCCGCCTGGCTGTAGCCGTCGATCACCAGATCGCCAGTGGTAATCACAGGGACCGAATCGTCGAAGCGGATCCGCCAGGTTCCGCTGGATTCGTCAAACCCCGAATCCGCCCGCGGGATGCGGAACATGATCGCCGACTTGCCGCCGAGGCGGTTGGCCTGCTAAATGGCGTCGCGGAGTGTTCCCGGTCCCGAATCGCGGGTGGAACTGACGAGGATGGATTTACGCCCGGAGACATCCAGCGGCGGCGGGCTCTTCAGCGGGGCTTCGGCCAGCATTTTCGGCGTCGCGAGGGTTGCCCGTTTGACGGCCGCGGCCGACTCCTTCCGCGGCGGCATGCGGGCAATGGAAACGGGATTGTAGGCCCATCACATTTTGCTGCCCCTCGGCCTCGATGATATTGTCGTACGATCGATCGTCCACATACAGGCCGCACTGCACATTGGGCAACGCGATTGAACCGCCGCGATCCGTTCCGATCCAGTTGGCCAGTACTTCGTTGTCGGCCGCATATTCGGTAATCACGACGCCGGCGGTGAGATTGGCCGAGATCACATTCCGCCAGATGATATTCGCCCGCGGGTAGGTCGCCAGAATGATTCCGTATCGGTTGCCCATTGGCCGGGTGCCCGTCACATCGACTCCGATGAAGTTGCCTTCCACAAGATTT
>PMBP01000098.1 GCA_003152975.1 Phycisphaerales bacterium
CGAATCGAGCCGGTTGAAGTGAAAGACTAATTCCCCGGGGAATCAATCAGCATTCCATCGGGAAGTAGTTACGGGCGTTGTTAAAGCAGAGGTCTTCGACCATCCGGCCGAGCAGACCCATGTCGCGCGGCAGGTGGCCCTTTTCGACATCGTCGCCGAGGAGGTTACACAGGATCCGGCGGAAGTATTCGTGNNGAAGTACTCGTGGCGCGAATACGACAAGAAACTCCGCGAGTCGGTCAGCATCCCCACAAAGCGGCTCAGCAGGCCCAGGTTCGACAGGGCGTTCATCTGGCGGATCATACCGTCCATCTGGTCCATGAACCACCAGCCGGAGCCGAACTGGATCTTGCCGGGGCCCGATTCATCCTGGAAGTTGCCGAGCATGGCGGCAATCATCTCGTTGTCGCGGGGATTGAGGTTGTAAAGGATAGTTCGGGGCAGCTTGCCGCGGCCGTCGAGACGGTCGAGATAACGGGCCAGCGGTTCGGCGGTGAGGTAGTCGCCGATGGAATCAAATCCGGTGTCCGGCCCCAGGGTGCGGAACGCCCGCGTGTTATTGTTGCGCATCGCGCCCAGATGTAGCTGCTGGACCCAGCCGCGGTCGAAGTTCATCAAGGCGAACTCGACCATCATGGCCGATTTGAATTTGCGGACATCGATCGGCTCGATGTGCCTATCGGCACGGATCGACTGGAAGATCGTGCGGACCTGGCCTTCGGTGTAGTCGTCGGCGTAGGCGGCGTCCAAGCCGTGATCGCTGAGGCGACAGCCGTGGTCGTGGAAGAAGGTGTGCCGTTTGCGGATGGCTTCGAGGAAACCATCGTAGTCGCGAATCTCCGCGTTGACCAACGCGGCAAGCTTGTCGATCCAGACATTGAGGGCGGCGGGATTTTCCGCGGCCATGGCCTTGTCCGGCCGCCAGGCTGTGTGGATCCGGATCTCAAACCCATCCTGACGAATCTTCTGGTGGTACTCGAGGGTGTCCAGCGGGTCTTCGGTGGTGCAGATCAGGCGGATATTCATCTTGCGCAACAGGTTTCGCACGCTGAATCCGGGTGTGCGGAGCATCGCACTGCAGTGCTCGTTGATTTCTCCGGCTGTATCACCATTGAGCAGCTTGCCGGAGATACCGAAGTATCGCTTCAGTTCCAGATGGGTCCAGTGGTATAGCGGATTTCGCAGGCAATAAGGAACCGTCTCAGCCCACTTCTGAAATTTCTCACGGTCGGAAGCGTCACCCGTACAATATCGCTCGGCGACGCCGTTGGATCGCATGGCCCGCCACTTGTAGTGATCGCCCAGCAGCCAGGCCTGCGTGAGGTTGTCAAAGCGGCGGTCTGCGGCGATCGGTCCGGCGGGCAGGTGGCAATGGTAATCGTAGATTGGCATCTTGGCGGCGTGATCATGGTACAGCCGTCGGGCCGTCTCGCTCAAGAGCAGCCAGTCTTCCGACAAGAATTCCATCGCCATCATCATTCCTTTCGACTCGTCGTTCGCATTTCTTCGTAAACGATCATATCCGAAGGGATTATCCCCGTCAATCCGACGACAATCGGCCGCGGCGGGAATGGGACGATTTTCGTCCGAATGTCTCTTGAAGAGAAGATCAGTAAAGATACAATGNNAAATCGACCCTTCGCATCTGTCCTGTGTCGGCCCCAAGGCCTTCAATCTGTCCCGTATGGCGACCGAAGGTTTACCGGTGCCGCCGGGATTTTGCCTAACAATCCACGCCTTTCCGGAAGTACTATCAAAGGGCGGTTTGGAATGGTTATCTCAACTCGAAAAGGCGAAGAAAACCGAAGATATTACCTATTTATTACACTCTACCCGGAGTGGACTTGCCCGTTTCTGGTTCAATCCGGCATTACGCTACGAAATTGAAAAGCATCTGACAAATCTTGGTCCGGGATTAGTGGCCGTTCGATCTTCTGCGACGGCCGAGGATTTGCCCGATCGATCCTCGGCGGGGCAGTACGAATCGATTCTGGATGTTCGAGGGATTGACGCTTGCAACGAAGCAATTCGCCAGTGCTGGTTGTCATTGTGGTCAGATAGGGCCTTCGCCTATCGTCAGGCCAACGGAATCGATCACGCGGCCGCACGGATGGCGGTGGTTGTCCAGAAGATGATCGCGGCGGAGGTGTCCGGGATCGTATTCACGGCCGACCCGGTTACGGGGAATCGGGATCACTTGGTTATCGAAGCGGCACCGGGTCCCGGTGAAGCGATTGTGCAGCGCAAGGTTGTTCCGGATCGAATCATCGTGGACAGAAAATCGGGTGATATTATCCATCAGGCCATGGCCTCCGGCCGAGAACAATGCTGGCTGGCGGCCGAATCCATTCGGGAATTATCCGCTCTTGCCGCGAAGGTCGAGGATTTGTTCGGCTGTCCACAGGATATCGAATGGTCGATGGAGTCCGGCCGTATCTGGCTGTTGCAGGCCCGACCGATTACGGCCTTGCCGGATCCGAAGAAGGCCGACTGGGAGGCCCACCAGATCTATTCGAATGTCAACGCCGGCGAGG
>PMBP01000530.1 GCA_003152975.1 Phycisphaerales bacterium
GCCGCCCCGATGGCCGCGGGGGGGATCTTCGCGGCTGAGAGCGAAAACGGCTCGATCCAGGTTCAGGGGCAGGCCACGCAGTGCCAAGTGACCGCGACGATCACCGGGCGGGGCTGGACCGACACCCAGGCCAGCGAACTGGTGAACCAGGTTCAGGTTCGGCTTGAACCGGCCGGAAACAAGATCACGGTCGTGGTTAAAAAACCCATTTCGGATCTGGCCAACACGATTTCGCTTTCGTATGACGCCAAGGTTCCCAGCTCCTGTGACCTGGAACTGATCAGCCACAACGGCAACATCACGGCCCGATCCACACAGGGAGCCGCTCAATGCCAAACGCAAAACGGGCGGGTCAACCTGGACGGCTGCACCGGACCGGTTCGGGCCAAGAGTCAAAACGGGAATGTGGAGGTCCTGGGATTCAGTCAAGACCTGGAGGCAACGAGCCAGAATGGCAAGGTGACACTGGTCCAGGCCGCACAGGCCCAGCCGGGGACCAGGATCAAAGCCGTCTCCCAAAACGGTTCGATCCACTTGACGACGGCGCCCAATCTGTCGGCCAAGGTCCGGCTCACCACGCAAAACGGCTCGATCCACACATCGCGGCCGATTGCCGTCGAGGGCAAGATTGATCGGTCGCAGGTGACGGGGACGATCGGCACAGGAACCGGGGAACTGATCCTGGAAACGCATAACGGCTCGATCACGCTGGAGTAATCGATCTGGTTTGGATACATAACGCGAAGCGGTCGGTTGACGATCCGCTCGCGATGGAACAGAACCCTCTGAAATCGACGGGAAAAGAAAAGGGCTGGAAGGAATCCTTCCAGCCCTTGCTGTTGCGCTTTTGTTCTGGCGGAAAAGCCCGCCGGTTCACCCGTTACTGCGGAGGCAGGGACGGGGTACTCCAGGCCGTGGTGTTCTGGTTCGGCGAGGAATCGCGAGCGCGGCACTGATAGCTCCGCGTGGTGAACTGGCCGCCCGACGGGATCCAGAAGGCATTGCCTNNCGCCCGGACGGATGGTACCGTCCGGCCCGGTATATGTCGGGGCCGCGGCTCTCCATACCGTGGTCGTCCCACTCTGGTTCTCTCGAATCTGGTACTCGACAACGGTCGCTTCCGGATCGACGGCCACCGCAGTCTGCATGAAGTCCCACCATTGGCCATTGACAAACTGGCGGATTGGCTGAATTTGCCAGGTCAACGGATTGGGCAGCGGTGGATTGACATCTATCACACCGATCGTCACCGTTACACGAGGCGATTCAATGCTCGTGTTAGCATACCGGTCCTTGACCACAAAGCTGTAGGCATAAGCCTGACCCACAACCACGGTGTCGTCGATAAGCGTTCGAAGCTGATCGGCCGGCGACACACGCTCAAACTCGGTCGGGGTTGTGGCATTTGGAGGTGAATACCGGCGGAAATGATAGGTCAAAGGTCCGGAGGCATCGACCGCCGCCGCCGCTTCCATTGAGACTGTCGTCGCCGCCGATTGATACGGCAGAACCTGCCATACGATCCCGGTCGGAGCGTCGGCTTCATGTCCCGTCGTATCCGAGGCCGAAACAGACAGTTCGGTCCAGTTACTGAAAAGAGGCGCGTTACGGTTAACATCCGACGCATTGATCGTCGTGGCGCCGTTGGGATTGACCGTGTATCCGGACTGCTGCAGCGTACCCGGCACACGGATCTCCGCCGCACGCACCATGAAGGTGTAACTGGTATCCGGCTTCAATCCGGTCTGCGTCCATGTCGGATCCACTCCCTGCGGGAAATACAGCCACGGACTGGTCACCGCGTCAGTTCCGCTGGTCACCTTACCTTCAAACCGGTAGGCGATATCCCAGCCCCAGTTATCCGTCTCGGGCCTGGCCGTCATGATGATCTGGTCCAAAGTTCCGGGGACGGCTTTGGGTTTCCCATCCACCAAGACGATCGCACCGGGCTGACCTTCATGACGATCTCCCCATTCAGCAGGATTCGGCATTGGGATGACCTGGTCCTTTTCCCACCAACAATTGGCAAATCGCAGGAGATCGTTGATTTCCACACGGCCGCTGCGATTGATATCCGCCCCATTGCACCATCCCGGAGCCGAACAGGTTCGGAGCCATTCACTGGACAATACCGCCAGATCGGCGATATTGACCCGGCCATCGCGTCCGACCAAACCCCTGGTGAGGGAATAATCAAGTCCGATATCGCAGGACCGGCACTCGGCGACGCCGCGGATCATCGGATAATGATATCCCAGATCCACCTTGCCGGTGTCGAAGATATCCAGGCCGCCGTCGTTACGGGTGGTGAACTTATCCATACCCAGTGCGGAGGCCAGGGTCGTAATCCCGACCGGATCGACGCACGGGCTTTGCTGCGTCTGACCCGCCGCCAACTGGCTCAGATAATAAGCGCCGAACCGTCCGGATACAAACAACGGATTGGATACATTGAAGTCGATGTTACCCCGATTGTCCTTATCCAGAACGCAACCTTCCTCGACCAGGGCGAATGTTTCGTTCCAACCATCGGACATAAAGGTGTGAGATACCGTCACCTTGCCCGGACGCGGATCATACTCGAATCCGGTACCGACGACCAGATTCCGGCCCTTCGCCGCGGCGTTGGACCAGACAATCGAATAGTCAATCGAAACCTCGCTATCGTAGGCGCAGTACAAGGCGCCGCCGTAGCCGTCATCGGGCACCTGGCCGAATAATCCGCGGGCGTCGTTTCCGGTTAAGGTACAGTTGGACATCGTCAATCGCGAGAACCAGTTTGATGACACGCCGCCACCATCGCGCCCCGCAGCATTGGTCGCCACCAGGCAGTTGTTCATCGAGGGATTGCCGGTGCCTTCCACGGCACCGCTAAAGAACAGACCCCCGCCCGATGTCGAGGCGAAATTCCTTTGGAAGCGGCTGTTCTTGACCTGGGTCGCGGCGGCGTTCGACGCGATCGCGCCACCCTGACCGAGAATATTGGTCGAAACAGTAATGTCTCCTGTCCCGCCCGCATTCGTGACAGCCCCGGCGAGGTTTCCGATGAATTCGCTGCCATCGATCGTGCCGGCGCCGCCATCGGCAAAGAGGCCGCCGCCCTGGTAGGCGGTGTTGGCGATGAAGTTACAGTCGGCGATCACGGGCGTGTCTTCCAGATAATACATGCCCGCACCGACCGAGGCGTCGTTGCGCTGGAAGGAACAGGTATCGAACACGATGGAGGCCGACCGCTCAAAGGCGATACCGCCACCGTGGCCCAGCGAGGAGTTGAGCGTAAAGTTCGCCGCGGGCTTGGGCGCAATATTGCCGTAGAGGCGGCATTTGACAAATTCGGCCTTGACCTTTTCGCCGCAGAACACGCCGCCGCCGTAGGACGGAAGCTCGAAGGGCGTAATCGGCTGGCGGCGATCCTGACCGGCCGGCATGGTGCCGCCCTGACCGCTCATTCCGCCGCGGGTCTGGTTGGCTTGAATCAGGCACTCGATAAACTTCGGCTCGCTTTCGATCTCGCAATAGACACCGGCGCCGGAACCGGCATAGTACCGGTAATCGCCGACATATCCCCAGGCCTGCCACGGGGCATAGGAGCTATCGCTCCAGAGGCCGCCGTAACTACCGAGGACATCCACGCCGTTGAGCCGGGCGAAGTTGCCGCCGTTGCCGCCGTTACCGCCGATTGCCGAGCAGTTGCTGATGGTGCAGTTACGGAGGACTGCTTTGGACAGCGGCGCGATATAGACGCCGCCGCCGCGGGCACCGCCGCCCCATCCGCCGCGACCCGACACAGGAGAGGCGGGAACCGGAGGCGTGGCGGTGGGATTGCCTGGCGAGACGCTGACGCCGCTGGTGGCATTGCCGCCGATCACATGGCAATCGGTAATCAGGGTATTGATGATCGTCGGGGCCGATTCCTCGGAGCAGTAGATACCCGCACCCAGAGCGAATCCGCCGTCGTCTCCGTCGGGCCCGGGGCCCGGCACCGCGTTCCCGCCGGTCAGGCGGAATCCGCGAATGACGCAGTTTTTGATCGTCGGAGAGGACTGGAAGCCAACCAGGATACCCCCGCCGGCGATATGACGACCATCATAAATACCCGCATCGGGCGGCAAGGCTGTCCAGACGCCGTTCTGAATCGTGATGCCGTTTAAAACCGCACCAGGGCCAGCATTGCGGGTGAAATAGACGCCGCGATTGATGATGTTGCTACAATCGATGATCGTCGTAGCGACGATTTCCGGATCGTCCGGATTGGCGCTGGTGATTGTGACATTCTTGTCGATGATCAGTCCGCCACCCTGGTAGGTATTGGCGGACAGAACAATCAGATCGCCGTCACGGGCCATATTGATGGCTTCCTGAATACTGGCCAGAGAGCCGGGGACATAATAGGTTTTCGGTGTCCCGGAAGAGGCCGCAGCCGCCGGCATGAACTCGACCTGCTGATCGGCCTTGGCGTCGTACATGAACGCCTTCTGTGTCACCTGAACCGGAAGCAGTCCCAGGTTGTCCCAGTCAGCCATCCATGCCGACACATTGGCCGACACATAGGCGAAACATTCCTCGGCGCTGATCCAGCCGTTCTGGTTTCCGCCCCAATCGGCCGCACCGTCCATTGCCCTGATCAACTGATAGGTGAACAGGCCGTGCTGCAGTTCCGGATATTCCCACGCGGTCTGGTCGCCTTGTGTCGCGCAGACCACCACGCCCAGTCCATTCGGATCGGCCGTGAATAGCGCACCGTCCGACAATACCGTGTCGTGCGGAACCAGGTCAATCCCGAAATCGTCGCCGCGCTTCGGCGAATCCACGCCGAGCCCGCGCGGGGTAAAATTCTGAACCGCCGATCCGCCGCGGAAGCCCGCGTCAATAAAGACCGCATACTTATGCGTCGGCAACCCGCTGATCCACTTGGCCATATGGTCGTCGGTCAGCAGACTCAGATCACCCAAGACCAGGGCCTCGTCGAAGCCGTCAAACTCATCGATCGGGTACGCATCGGTTGTCGTCGTGCCATGACCGGCGAAATAGAACACGAACACATCATCCGGATCCATCAACTGTCTCAGCTCAGAATACGCCAGTTGAGCATTGGCCAGCGTCGCATTGCTGCCCAGCAGAAGCCGGACATTCTCCGATTTCCACTGCGGCATCTGCATCAGCTTGCTGAAGAACTGCGAGGCGTCGTTCTCGGCATACAGCAGATCGGGTACGGCTCCCGGATACTCATTGATGCCAATCACCATGCCGTAATACTTCGTCTCGACCGGCTCAAATCTCGCCGTGACCTTCGTATCCTTGTTCATCGTCACATAGTTCGTCGGTCCCACACGGGTGTCCTTGTCGGTACCCTTCCACCGTACCTGGAACCCGGCCGGAACCGGAGCCACTTTCAACTTCACGATCGTCAGCGGCTTGAACATCCCGCTGGGCGGAGTAATCGTCGCGGTGAAATTCGGCAGGATCGCCGGATCGACGATGACTTCCGTCTCCAGGTCGAAGAATATCTTGGTCANNCCAGGACCACCTTGTCGCGGTTGACCGTCACGACATTCTCGGGCGTGGTAAGCAGGTCGTCATCGGTCCCGGTCCAGATCACGCCATATCCATAGGGCATCGGCGGTTCGATCTTCACCGCAAACTGCGTGTACTGCTTGACCAGGATTCCCTTGGGATTGTGTGGGGTGATTGTCGGAATATACCCCACCACATCGTTCAAACCGAAGACGCTGGTGTACAGCCGGAAGTATTCCGGCACGAACTGGCGATGGTGATATCCGAGGTTCACCACACCGAGATCGAACACGCTGTCCGACCGCGTGGTGTACTTGTCCAGGCCGAAGACGGAGGCCTGGTCGCTGCCCGCGTTCAGGCAGAGACTGTCTTTCAATTGCCCGGCCGCGATCTCGCTGAGGAAATAGACACCTTCGAGTTCGCCGACGAACAACGGATCGACGCCGAGGTTGAAGGTTTCGGGATCCCACTTCTGATCGAGGTCGTGCCAGCCCTCGAGAATACAACCCTTTTCGACATAGATCGGTTTGGAGATCATATTGGCCACCGCCGCGCCGAGGTTGACCCTGGGCTTGGTGATCGCCACTTTGGTATCCGTCACCGGATCGCCGGTGCTGATCAACAACGCGCGAATCTCTGCTGGCGTCAGGAACCGGCGAATCTGCATCATCGCCGCCCGCTGAATGTCGGCGACGCAACCGGCCGCAAACGGACAGGCGGCGGAGGTTCCGTTGAAGAACGGGAAATAGTCACCGGGATCATATCCAGCGGCGCCAACGATATCGGTCGTGTAAATCGGATCTCCGGGGGCCAAGATGTTGAGGATCTCAGAGGTGTTGGAATACCCCGTTACCTGGTCGGTAGTATCGAAAACCGCACACACCGAAATCACATTGGTCATCGCCGAAGGCCACGAGATACCCTGTCCGGCAAATCCATCATTGCCCGATGCGGCGAGGATGGTAATCCCGCGTTCCATCGCCAAAGCGGCCGCTGCCGTATGAGCCGGAGACAGAGCATCGGCGGTAGCATGGTTATTGATCGGAAAGCCATACAGACCCCAGCTATTGCTGATTACCATGATCGGGTTGTCCGGATTGTCATTCTGATGCGTAATGCACCAGTCCCAGGCCGCCAGAGTGGCGGCGTTGCTGAACGAGGCAATGTCATCCGGAGAGGCCTTGAGGGCGTAAATCTTGGCATTGTAGGCCACACCACCAATATAGTCACCCACCTCGCCAAGGGAGCCGGCGGCAATACCGGCACAACAGGTACCATGCCCCGTGTTCATCGGAACCGGGTTGGGAATCGGGTCGGCGTCGTTCATTCCGAAATCGTACCCACCGATGACCTTGGCGTTGGGGAAGCTTCCTCCGCCCAGCATCGGATGCCGATAATCCACGCCGCTATCGACGATGGCCACCGCCACACCCGTACCGTCATATAACTGACGGGCCTGAGTGGCGCCGGCCAGAGCGATCGCTTGTCGCATCATCGGCTGGGCAATCCGTACCGGCTCGATGCTGGCAACCATGGGGCTGTTGACCAGTTGATCGAGTCCGGCCTGGGTCACCGTACCGCTGAAGGCCGCAATATTCTCATACCGGTATTTCACCGTGTAATCGGCCGGTTGCAGTGTGTTCAATACCGAGGCGATCCGGTCAGCCACTTCGGTCCGATAGAGCTGTACATCGGCCGGATTCGTCCAATTCATGGTCCGACGGATTTCCGCCGGCTGGTGGAGCGTAACGATCACATCCGCCTTGCCGTTGTTGGTCGTCAACGACTGCTGAATGGCCGTCGCATCGGTAAAATACGCTTTCAGCGTATCCGTACCCGGAGGCGACGGAGGAAGAACAACCGGATTCGAAATGATATCCGGAACCGCATTGGGATCGAAGGCCGGTCCGATGTCGGTATAGGTCACCGTCACTGTGGATACCCGCGGCCCGTATTCATCGCCGCTGCCCACCGCCAGTTGCGCCCCGTTGAGGGCGCCGTTATCCCAGACGATGCTGTTGATCACATTGACATCGCTGCCGAAGGAGGCAAAGATCCCGCCGCCGTTTCCGGCTCCGCCACGGTTTTCGGTGATCGTACAGTTGGCGATATATGGCCGTGCATAAAAGGCCGACGCCACCCCACCCCCGCCCAGATTGGCGACATTCTGATACAACAGCGTATTGAACAACTGCGGCGCGATCGAAATATCCTCGGGGCTGCCGAGATAGTAAATGCCGCCGCCGCTGCCCCGCGCGGTGTTGCCCTTGAAGATGCTATCGTTGACATCCAGATCCGACGACAGACAGAACAAACCGGCGCCGTACCCGAACAGCACATCGTGGGGAAGGGCCGGCAAGGCCGCCTGACCGGTGCCGCCGCCGGCGCCGCCGTTTGAAACCGCCGACGTCATCGACGCCAGGTTCTTTCCGAAGAAGGAGTTGCTGATCAGTCCGGCCGAATACGACGAATATGTACCCCCGCCGTGATAGGCCAGGTTATCGATGAAGTTGCAGTCGGCCACATCCACCGTCGATTCGTCGAAGTACAAACCGCCGCCCAACGCCGCTTCGTTATTCTTGAAGGTGGTGTTGACCACCTTGAAGACGCAGTCATCCGTGTAGGCGATACCCCCGCCGAAACTGACATAGTAATCGTCATAAATATCGACCGCGGGCGGATCGGCCGCCGGATCGACATCGTAGATCGTCGTGGAATCGGCGATATTGTTACGCAGCGTACAATCGACCATCTTGACCTTGCAACCGCGGGTGGCGAAAAACGCGCCACCGCCGTTTTCGATCTTCATGTGCCGGTCCGGCCACGGTTGGTGATCGCCGACGCCGCCAATCCCGGAGAATCCGCCATAGGTCCGGTTCCCATCGAAGAGACACTTGATGAAGGTCGGATTGCTGTCCAGTTCGGCATACACTGCGCCGCCCAAACCGCCATAGCGCCAGTAATCATCGTAGGCCTGGACAAACGGATCGTACCGATATGCCTCGATCCATTCGGCCCAACTGGAATAGTACTCGAAACCGAACCACTTGGCCCACCGGTTCCAGTCATACGACAGTACCATATCATTGCTGACGACAGGTTGGGGGTACGCACTGTCCAGATAGACATCGTTATACCAGAACCGATCACCCCATTGCCAACCGTCCCACCAGTAGAAGAAGGCGTCTTCGAGGGGCTGAGCCCAGGTCCAGCCGCCGCCGCGCCCNNGGAGAGGGGGCTGGAAGTGGAGTTACCGCCATCGCCGCCGGTACCGCCCTGAGCATAACAGTTGATAAATTCGCAACTGTCAAAAACCGGGTGGCTCATAAATCCGCAATACACAGCACCGCCATGGGCGCCTCCCGGCCAGCCGCCGTCGAATCCCACCGGGGCATCCTGTCCTCGTTCCCCGTCGCCGCCGGTCGTGGACAAGTTCTCAAACCGGCAATTCAGGAATTTCGGGGAACTGAAGGTCATCGAGATCGGACCCCCGATTGTTACGCCGTTTTCGCCATCGGTACCGCTGACGGTAGCGTATGTGGCGCCCTTCCAATGCGTGTCCCTGAAGTTGCAATTTCGGAAAGCAATATCCGAATGGCTCAATATGATATTAAACAGGGTGAAGGTGATTCCTTCAACGGAGGATTTGGGACCGGCATTAGTAATGATGAGATCGTATTCGTCCAATACCGTCGCCGCCACACTGGCAGGATCGTCCGGATTGAATCCGGTCAGCGTAATGCTCTTGCCCAGAAAACTGATGACGTCGAACCGAGCGCCATTATTCTGAAGCTGCGCGGGACGATAGGTCCCCGGTTTGATCATCACAATGTCGCCGTCCTTGGCATCATCGATGGTCCGCTGGATATCCGTATAGCGGGGGGTACTGCCAACCACCAGGACTCGCGGCTGATCGTACTGGACGGTGACATGCTTGCTGGCGTCCATGATGACAACATTGGTGATTTCCTTGGAGTTGTCGTTGATGGTACCGCCGCCCCACTCTTCCACGCGATAGGTGGCGTCGGGCTTGGCGGTAACCATCACGGCCTGACCCTTGTAATAGGTCCCCGTGGTCGGGGCGATCTTGCCGTGCCCGCCGACGACCGATGTGGTCAGCGTAAAAGATTCGATCGCCCGAATATCGCTGTAATGATACCCCAGATCGACGGCGCCGGTATCCGGCAGGTTGTCGGTCCGGGTGGTCTTGAGGTTTAGACCGACAGCATCGGCCTGGGTGTTGCCCGCATCAATCGCGGGACTGCCTACCTTGAGATAAAACGCGCCCAGTACGCCGGATACAAAGAGCGGATCGCCATCGATATTGCCGCTGTTGTTGGCCACGGAATTCAGCGCCGTCGGTCCGTTATACACCCGTCCGGTCTGGGCATCGAACAGATCGCCTTCGTTGCCGAAGAATTCACTGTTGATCAGATACGAATCGCCCCCGATCTGTTGTTCATAGACGGCATTCCTGTTGTTGCCTGCGACGATCGAGTTGAGCAGATTCGGCTTGGAGGACCAGTCGCTGAAAATCGCGCCGCCCTGAAGGCCGGCCTGGTTGCCGGCAAAGGTTGTGTTGGACACATCCACTTGCACATAGAGCCGACATGACAACGCGCCGCCGATGTACGCGGATCGGTTGCCCTGGAACAGACAGTTCTTGATCGACTGGACATACCGGGCATCCCAGCCAAAGAAGCTGATGCCACCGCCATAGGATTCGTCACCCTCGGCGATATTGCCTTCGACGGCCACGCTGTCCAGTTTCAGCGTCGATCCCGAGGAGGCGATGCCGCCTCCATGCCCGTCAAACAGCGTGGCACGGTTACCGCGGACCAGACCGTCCTGGAAATCAACGGCCGTATCCGCCAGGAACATCGCGCCGCCGCTGTCGGCAAAGTTATCCACGAAATAGCAGGTCTTCATGTCGGCCGTGGTCAGATACAGATAGATCGCACCGCCGTAGATCGATTCGTTCAAAATAAAGCTGCAATTGGTGAAATCCAGATTCACCGGCGGTCCGGCGGTTGGGCCTGAATTGCCGAATACATAATTAAAGGTCAGATCGTTATTGGAGAACACCGCGCCGCCGTTGCCGTCGCTGCGGTTGCCCCCAAACCGGCAATCGGTAAAGACCGTGTTGGAGCGGGTGTTGACCGCGCCGCCGTTGGAGAAGGTAAAGTTGTTGCCAAAATCGCAATCGGTGACCACAACGCCGGGACAGTCTCGTCCAATATCGATCGCCCCCGCCGGGCCACCCGCCACCTGATAATCCGTGGGGGTATAGAAGGAACCCGAAGATCCAAAGAAAGCGTAATAGAGATCCTGGTACGAAACTATCCTGGGGCTTCCGTTGTCCCGGAAACCACATTTGTCGATCGAGAGGGTATTCTTACCTTCGCTATAGATCGCACCGCCGAGGTTGCGGTCGAACGAGCAATCCTTCAGGTCCAGATTATCTCCCTGGATCAGGTAGATCGCGCCGCCGCGAGTCGTCAGGTACGACTCGGCCGTTTGCAGGTCGCTCCGATACTGGTAAAAGCCCACGGTCACAGAATCGAAGGCCCGGTTGTCAGCGAAGGCGCTGTTATAGACCAACCCGTGCGAATTGTCGGCATAATACAACGCGCCACCGGCGATGAGAACCTCGTAGGTGGCTGAACCATCCACGCCGTTCATCGTCTGGGCATTCCACGGAGCCGGCCAGGCCGCGCCGTTTTGCCAGTTGCCTCCCTGGGCGATGAGGCCTTCCGAGGCCTCGTTGGCGGTGAACTTGCAGTCGGAAATATAAGGGGAGCATCCAAGCTCGGCATAAATCGCGCCGCCCCGGCCATCGCCGAAACCGTCGCCGCCGTCGCCGCCGCGGCTCTGCAAACCGGGACGGACAGGGTCCAAAGGACCTGCATTTCCTCCATAGCCACCCATGCCGCCGCGAGCGGCGTTGTTTTTGAATGTGCAGTTGCGGACGACCGGACTGCTGGCATTCAAACAGGCGATCGCACCGCCGTAACCGTTGCCGAATCCGGCGCCGCCCTGGCCGCCCGGCACGCTGTGGCCGACATTGTCAGGGGTATAAAAGGGTGACTGTGCCGTCGCACCGTTGACGCCCTGACCGCCGGTGACGGTGTTTTTGTCGAAGACGCAGTATTCTATCGTCGGCGAGCTTCCCTTTTCGCACAGGATCGCGCCGCCGTAGCCGTCACCCCGGCCGCATGGGCCGGACCTGGCGCTGAGGATAACCGGAGTGACCGCCGGATTGGGAAAAACCCACAGATAATGGGTCTGCTGATTGCCCGGCCACGGATAATTCGGTACATACCGGTAATATCCCGGTTCATTGAAACTATTACCGAAGCCGCCGTTCCACCATCCCTTGCGTATGGTAAATCCGGCGATCACGGCATCACTTCCTTCCTTGCTGTGGAAGTAAAAGGCCCGTTTGCGATTCTGGAAATTACCCTCGCAGTCGATGATCGTTCTCTGAATTGTATCGGGATCGTCCGGATCCTGGGACATCAGCTTGATGGCCTTGCCCTGGAAGTCGATACCTTTCGGATCGGTGATGAAATAAGTGCCCGGAGCGACGACAACGATGTCACCGTCGCGAGCAGCCCGAACGCCTTTTTCAATCGTGGAGTACACATCCGGCACGATCAGAACCCGCATGAAGGTCTGCTCAAAGGTCACGCGGATGACATGATCGTTATCCATCGTGGCGGTGTTGTCTTTGGAGAGGCTGGAGTCGTCATCGGTTCCAGTCCATTGGGCCACACGAAGGGATGCGTCCGGCACCGCATGGACTTCCATGATCGACCAGAACGGCAGATAGAACACCGCCGGCAGATCATCCGGCCCGACCACGCCCTGAATCGCCGGCTTGATCCGGTCGGGGAAATCCCTCGACTGGTACTGGACGGCCCCGTTCTCCGGGGGATATAGCTTAAACTTGTATAGGACGGGCACCCCGACATATTTCGGGAAATGGTACCCCATATCCGTTTCCTGGATATCGCT
>PMBP01000316.1 GCA_003152975.1 Phycisphaerales bacterium
AACCGCCGATGGATAATCTGGACTTGACCGGACAGAAGAATTTGCTGACGCCGGGGACTAATGTGCTGGCAATGCAGATCCACAATTGCACGGGGGGCAGTTCGGACGCCTTTGGTTGCCTGATCCTGAAGGTCGTGGAAAACGCGATCGATCCCGGCAATCCACTGGGGGCGCGGCTGGTGATCAACGAGTTGCTGGCCAACAGCGATGCCGACCCCGGTACCGACTGGATCGAGCTTTACAATCCCGGTCCTGTGGATGTCGATCTGAGCACGGTCTATCTGAGTGACGACCGGATGAATCTTCTGCAATACAAATTGCCGGACGGCATCGTTCTCAAGCCGGGGGAGTTTTACTCCGTCCGCCAGGGCGTGGCGCCCGAGGACATGCCGTTTGCGCTGGATTTTTCGGGCGAAACGGTGTATGTGACCGCGGCGAAGAATGATCCGGGGCCGGTTGCGGTGCGCATTCTCGATGCGGTGCGGTTTCCGGTCTGTCCGCCGGAAGTCACTTATGGGCGATATCCGGACGGAGCGCCCTATCTGGGCTTTTTGAGTTCGGCCACGGAGAAGACGGCCAACGCCAAGCCGCTGGTCAACGATATTGTCATCAACGAGATCATGTATCANNATCAACGAAATCATGTACCACCCGATTTCCGAAAACGACGACGACGAATACATCGAGTTGTACAACCGCGGCGACAATCCCGTCGCGCTCCAGAGCTGGGCCTTTACCGAAGGCGTCACCTACACCTTTCCGGCCGGAGCGACGATTGGCGGCAAATCGTATGTGGTCGTGGCCAAGGATCCGACATTCCTGGCAACGGTGTATCCGAATCTGGTCGGCGGATCGAATCTGTTCGGCCCCTATACCGGAACGCTGAGCAACAGCGGGGAGAGGATTCGTCTGTTCTATCCGATCCAGCAACTCAATCCCATTACCGGCCTGATGCAGCCCTACCCGGTCATCGCCGATGAAGTGACCTATCACGACGGCGGTCGGTGGCCGGGCTGGGCCAACGGGGGAGGCGCCAGCATGGAGCTGCGCGACCCCGACAGCAACAACGACGCGCCCGACGCCTGGGCGGACAGCGACGAAACGGCCAAGTCCGGGTGGCAATCGTTCGAGTTCACGATCCCAAGCGACGATCCGCAATACACGCACGACACCGTTTCGGTATTTGACATTATCATGCTCAACGACGCGGAGATCCTGCTGGACGATCTCGAGGTGATCATCGACGGCTCCAACCTCCTGGTCAACGGGAGCTTTGAAAGCGGCAAGACCAACTGGCAGATGCTGGGCAACCATGTCCGTTCGTATGTCAGCAACGAGGCGGCGACTTCTGGCACGCATTGTCTTCATCTGATCGCGACGGGCCACGGCGATCCGGGGGCCAACCGGATCAACCAGACGATCTCGTCGGCTTACGGGGGCACTGTGACCTTCCGGGGCAAGGCCAAATGGCTGCGCGGGAGTCGGTATCTGCTGATGCGGGTTTCTCAGCCGAATTCGCCGGTGCAGCCGCCGCGGCCATCGAAGGCGTTCGAATTTTCGGTTCCGTTGAACCTCGGCACGCCGGGCCTGCCGAACACGGCCCGGGTCAGCAATCGCGGGCCGGACATTCGTGAAATCGCGCATTCGCCGGTTCTCCCGGCCGCCAATCAGGCGATCGTCGTGACGGCGCGGCTGACGGACAATAACCGCATCGCCCTTGCAACCCTGCTGTATCGATCGGAAGGACAGGCGGGATTTACCGCGGCGACGATGAACGACAGTGGGACTGGTTCCGATGCCGTCGCGGGTGACGGGATATACACGGGCGTGATCCCGGGCGCCGCGGCGGGAACGATGCGGGCGTTCTACATTGTCGCTTCGGACGGAACGGCCAGCACACGGTTTCCCACGCCTCTGCCGGCGACGGCGGAGGTGCCGGAACGGACCTGCTTAGTTCGCGTGGGCGATACGCCGGTGACCAGCCCGTTTGTCACTTACCGAATCTGGATGTCCGATGGCGTGATCAACGCCTTCCAGAATCGGCCGAACCTGTCCAACGAGTTGATGGACTGCACCTTTGTCTATAACAACAAGGACATCTTTTACAATGCCAGCTTCCGCCGCCGCGGCAGTCCGTTTTTGCGGAGCGGCTATGGCTTCGATCCGCGCAGCCGGGACAACGGCTTGCGGATTGAATTCAATTCCGACCAGAATTTCCGCGGGAGAGACGCGACCAACATGGACGACTCCAAGAACGATCCCCTGCAGGAACGGGCGTCGTACTGGTTCTATAAACAGTTGGGATTGCCGTATTCCATGCAGGACTTGATCCGTCTGGTGCTCAACGGGAACAACTATGCCAATTTTGAGGAGGTGCAGGAGGTTGACACCGACTACATCGATCGGTGGTTCCCGAACGACAACAACGGATATCTGCACAAGATCGACGACTATTTCGAATACACGACCGATGGCACCGGTTTTGCGAACATCGACGAAGGGCTCCGGTCGGATGCGTCGCATCCCCCGCTGCCCGAGACTTATCGATGGCACTTTGAGAAACGGGGCCATCGCGAGAATGACCAGTGGGCTCATTTGCTCGATTTTGCCGCGGCGATGAACCTGCCTTCGAACGATCCGGCGTACGAGCAGACGATCGAGCAGTTTATTCATCCCGGCCAGGTTGCACGCGAGTTGGCGGCCCGTCATGCGGTCGGCGACTGGGACAGCTACGGGTACTCCCGCAGCAAAAACAATTACTTTTACTACGCCGCGACGGAGGGCAAGTGGTATTTGTTGCCCTGGGATATCGATTTTACAATGGGCACCGGCGACGGGGCCGGCAACACAATCTTCGCCATCGGCGGGCAGTTTCCGGAGGTCTATCAGTTTTTGAATTACCCCAAGTACCGGCGGCTGTACCTTCAGGCGTTTTCCGAACTGGTCAGCAGTTATTGGAAGACCTCCTACGGCACGGCCGATCCGCCGACGGCGTTTGACCGGTTTCTCGATGACGCGGCCGACGCGATGAACGCCGACGGGCAGGGATTCGGACGACGCGACGGGATCAAGCAGTATGTCCGCGACCGGCGAACGGCCATCTTGTCGCAGATTCCTTCGCTGGGATTCCAGATCACCACCAACGGCGGCAATGATTTCTGTACCTCCGCGTCAACCGTGGAGATCCGCGGCGATGCGTCGCTGGATGTGGCGGGCATCGCCGTCAACGGTATGCCTGTAGTTGTGACCTTTACCGGGAACAATTCTTTTGAGATTTCGGTGGATCTGGCCATGGGAGCCAATACCCTGTACTTGCAGGGATTAAACGGCGTCGGCGAACCGGTGGAAACGGCGACCGATTCGATTGTGGTCACCCGTATCGTGCCGACGATCGTATCCGGGGCGGTTCCCGCCACCGTGTGCAATTCCGGCCCGGTCGATCTGACGATTGTCGGAAGCGGTTTTCAGCCGGGATCGGCGACTTCAGTAGCGTTGACCAGCAAGTCGGAGGAAGTCGGCTTTAACGCCCTGTATGTTCAATACGACCGATCCTTCGATCGGATCGAGGCCGCGAGTTCGCTGTTGGATAATCCCGGGTTTTATTTTCAGGTTCAAGGCGTTCATACCTGGATCAACCTGTTTCAGACCGGCGATGAGGGCGTGTTTATCAACAATCAACAGTTTTTATCGCCATTCAATTCGGGCGATCCGAGTAATTTTGCCGTGCGGTTCAGCGGANNATTTCGGCGTCAACAGCGATGACGGTTTCGGCCTGTGGATCAATGGAGAACTGGTCGGTCAATATGCCTACGGACGAGGGCCGGCGACGACGGATGTCGTGACGCCGGGCACGGCGGGAACGATGATCTCCTGCCGGCAGCGCGGACACGTCCGTCGAGTTCCACGTCCCGGGCGACGGCCCGTTCCTGCTGGAGGCCAACCCGAACGGCGGACCGACTCGAGCGGCGGAGATCGGCGGCTGATCAATGTCGATTCCGAAATGGTTGTCTATCGCGACGCGGTCCAGCGGATCGCGGCGACGAATGTGACGGTGGTCGATCCGCAGACGATTACCTTTCGGGCCGATGTGACCGGGGCCACTCCGGGGGCCTGGAATGTAATTGTTACGCCGGAATGCGGCGATGCGGCCAAGGGGACGCTGGAAGGCGGGCTGCAGATCGTCGCACCGCAGGCGGGAACGGTTGGCTGGACGGTAACGCCGGAAGCGACAATGGTTCTGCGGGGCCGCAAGGGCGGATCGTTGGGGCCCAGCGATGTCGAGTACACGATCACCAACACCGGCACTGCCGCGATCGAGTGGTCGGCGGTCAAGGGCATCAGCGCCGATTGGATCGAATTTCACACCGCGACGACGGGAACCCTGGCGGCGGGCAAAACGACGAAGGTCGATATCGGCCTCAATGCCGCTACGCAGAATCTGGAACCGGGATCCTATTCGTGCCCGGTGGTCTTTTCGATCGGATGCAACGCCAACGGGCCGTCGGTCTATACGCGCCAGATTCAGTTGATCCTGAGCCGCCAGACCGACTTCGATCGCAACGGGATCGTCGATTTGCTGGACTGGGCGGCCTTCGCGCAGGAGTGGATGGTGCCGTGTCCCGAGCAGGGCGAGTGTAACGCGGCCGATTTTGACCACAACGGCATCGTCGATCTGGGCGACCTGGTGATCTTCGCGCAGGACTGGCTGCAACAGTAAAATAAAATATAAAAGATATAAAATAAAAGATATTGATGCCGGATGACAATCCGGCAGCGGTCTGGTATAGTGAAAGCCCCCGAATGATCGGGGGCTTTT
>PMBP01000086.1 GCA_003152975.1 Phycisphaerales bacterium
TTGTACCCCAATAATACGGCGAGGTCGGTTTGCTTGAGACCCTTACTTTCCCTTATCTGGCGGAATCTCTGTCCGATTTCTGATTACCTAAAGATTTTTTGGGTTTTCTTGTTGACACTATCATATCTGTTTAATAAATTACCATTAACTATTAAGTTTCAGGTTCTATTCTGACGATTAGAGAATCTAACGCACAAGCACAAGGAACAAGATTTATGAAAGTAAAAAAGCAACAGACGAACCATTCGGAACATCGAAAACCAGCGATTTTCCTTTACGATCCGGATGCAATCGGAGTCGTCGTCCAGCGATCCAGGAAGGAACGGCGATCGATGTCGGCCGCCCTGGCGGTGATCGTCCTGGAATGGGCGGCCACGAAATCCGTAGTCCGCCGCAGCCGCGCGGCTGCGAGCCGAACCAAATCACTACCGGAACAGGGACAGAGTACCATCGCGGACAATGGAATTCAACAGGAAAAACTTACCGACGATGGCGCGGCGGCGGACAGCGAAAAGGAGACCAAAGATGGCGACTAACCGGCGCGTCCATTTCAAGATCGAAGAACTCCCCGGGGATCTCCGGGTCGCCGCGATCAAGCTGCTTACGAGCGGCCGGACATACCGGGAAATCGACGAGTACTTTCGGCGGCAGGGGCACGAATTCGGCCACTCGACGATCGGTCGATGGGCCCTCAAAATCAGGCGGGACGGGTGTTATATTCCGTCCTCCACCACCACGGTTGACCGGGTGAAGCTGCTGGTCCGGAATGCCATCACGGCATTACAAAATCTGGATGTGGAATTATCGAATTAGGGAGTGCGACGATGAGCCAGGGAATTCCGGTTTACGATAGTTACAAGGATTATGTGATCGCGGGGATCGTGCGGAACCTGCGAAAAGTTCCCACGATGTTTTTGTTGGGCGTTTTGGTTGGACTCGAAAGATTGGAAGAGCACACGGTACGCATGGAGGCGACAGATGAACGGGAAAGGACTGGCTGTATTCAATATCCAGCAGGAGCGGGCGATCGCCCAGATCAAGGGAAGTCTCTGGAGATATGATGTGGATCTCCTGGAAAACCTCGCCGACGATGTCGAACAATATGTAGAGAGAAATAAGCGGAAATTTCTCGAAGTGGCCTTCCTTGAAAAAGTGATACAGGAAAAGCAGGCACAAATTCAAAAGCGAAAGGATTCGGGGCATGGTAAGGCAGCTGAAAAAGAGCAATTCCCGGACGACGGCGGAGATACATCAAGACGAGATAGAGTGTCGTTTCGAAAAACTCACTTCGCTCGAAAAGCTATTCCCATGGCTTGTTTTGAACCCGGAAAGGGGCCGTAAAATCCTGGAGGAAATGGTATCTCGCGATCAATGCGCGGGGACCGTCGGCTAAGGAATTCTTTGTTTCATGGCAAAGCTGATCGACATTTCGGCGGCGGCAAAGATGATGGGCGTTGCGGACCGAACGCTGCGGGATCGCTGCGCGGCCGGTCGAATCAGCGGGGCGATCAAGCGGGACGGGGGCTGGTCGATTCCGGCCAGCTATGACACGCGGCTGGAAGGGGTCACGCAACCGAAAGATATCGGCTTAGACACGCTGACGGATGTTCCGGTCAACAAACGCGACGAGGCGATCCGTCGGATGGGCCAGATCAAAGAGGCGGATCTATTTATCGGGGCGGCCGTTCGAGAGGGCCAAAACCGTTGCGACGCGCTGGAGCGGTTTGCCCGGTCCAAACAGATCAATTCACGGGGCCTGCGGCGATGGATGAAGTCTTTTCGGAGAAGCGGGCTGCCGGGCCTGATTGACAAACGCGGCGGGCAGTGCCAGGGGGATCTGATCTCGCCGGAGGCCTGGGATTATTTTCAACGGCAGTACCTGGACCTGCGGCGGCCCAGCGTGACAAACTGTTGGGAGGACCTGCGGCTCTATGCCAAAGAAAACAAGCTGGACTGGCGGATTCCCGCCCTGCGGACGGTCCATGCCATGGTCGATAAGCGGATTCCGCTGCCGGTGCGGGTTCTACACCGCGAGGGCCATGACGCCTATACTTCTCAATGCGAGCCGTACATCGTTTTTGATCCGGACAGCGTAGAGCCGGGCCAGATTTGGGTGGGCGACCACCACGAGCTTGATCTTTGGATTCGACACCGGGGTGAATGGCGAAGGCCCTGGATTTCGGCCTGGCAGGATATGCGTTCCCGGAAGATCGTCGGCCATTGTATTTCCGTTGCGCCGAACTCGGTCACGATCATGCGGGCCTTCAAGATGGCCTGCGAAAAGTATGGGCCGCCGGACGCCGTGAAAATCGATAATGGGAAAGATTATTCAAGTCAAATGTTTACCGGAAAGACAAAGGCCCAGCGAAGAGCATTGGGTAAGCACTATCTCGATGAGGATTTATTCCGGGGGATGTATGGCATGTTGGGGGTCACGGTGAGTTTTGCGATTCCCTATCGGGCCAAGGCAAAACGGATCGAGCGGTGGTTTAAGACCGTCGCGGATCAATTCAGCAAGGCGTTTCCGACCTATTGCGGACGAAACACGATGAACCGTCCCGATGGCCACGCGGAGTACCTGGAGACTCAGGAGGCCAAAGACAACGCCTATACGCTGGAATCTTTTACTGAGGTATTCGGCCGGTATATCGACGCATTCGGCGCTGCCCCACATTCGGGAGTCGGGATGGACGGGCAAAGCCCGGACGCGGTTTTTGCAAGGAGGACCAGTCACCGTGTTCTGCTGGATGGGGTGCTGGATCTGCTGTGCCGTGCCTGGTCTCGGAAAATGAAGATCGGTAAAAATGGGATCAATTTCCAGGGCATTTTCTACGGCCAGACGGATCCGGTTTTGAGGGCAAATCAGGGCCGCGCGGTGCGGATCTCATTCGATCCAGACGATGTAACCTCCGTTCGCGTTTACGATGCAAAGACGATGAAGCTTCTCACGGTTGCCCAGCAGGAACAGATGATCCGGTACGCCGACAAGGCCAGCGATGAGGATGTTCGTGCGGCCAGCCGCGAGATCGCCCGGAACAACCGGCTGGTCCGGGACTACAGGAATCTCGGCCTTGGGCGGATTATGGACAAGACCAACAGGGTGATCCTGATTGCCCAGGAACGGGCGCTGGATAACGGCAAAGCCGCCGATACGCCACGAGTCATCAAGCCCGTCGGGACGGTGTTGGATGGGCA
>PMBP01000251.1 GCA_003152975.1 Phycisphaerales bacterium
TGCCTGGCCGGACGGCGGCATCTGTGCAAGGAGCCCAAGGGGATCGGCGTCAACCGCACGGGGGCGTTCGCGGAGTACCTGGTCGTGCCGGTGACGAATGTGTGGTATTGCGACCGGTCGATCCCGCTGGATGTCCTGAGCTGCTTTGACCCGCTGGGCAACGCCGCACATACGGCGCTGTCGTTTAACCTGGTCGGCGAGGATGTGCTGATCACCGGCGCGGGGCCCATCGGCTGCATGGCTGTGGGGATCGCCAAGAAGGCCGGGGCGCGGCATGTGGTGATCACGGATGTCAATCCGTATCGGCTGGAGCTGGCGCGGAAGATGGGGGCGACCCGGGCGGTCGATGTCCGGACGGAGACGCTGCAGAAGGTGCAGGACGAACTCGGGATGAAGGAGGGCTTCGATGTCGGGATGGAGATGTCGGGCAACGCCGAGGCATTTCGCGGGATGCTGCCGGCGATGAGCCACGGCGGCAAGATCGCGCTGCTGGGCATTCTGCCGGAGGTGGCGATCGACTGGGACTATGTGGTGTTCAACGGCCTGACGATCAAGGGGATATACGGGCGCGAGATGTACGAGACCTGGTACAAGGTCACGATGCTGATCCAGTGCGGGCTGGACATTACGCCTGTGATCACGCATCGGTTTCACTACACGGAATTCGAGAAGGGTTTCGAGGTCATGCGGTCAGGACGATCGGGCAAGGTCGTGCTCGACTGGTCAGACGAATAGGATCGGGAGTCCATTATGTATTCGAGCATTCAACAGCATCTCAAGAGCGAACTGGAATCGATCCGGGCGGCGGGGTTGTACAAGGCCGAGAGGATCATCACCAGTCCGCAGAGCGCCCACATCACCGTCGCCGATGGGCGAACGGTTTTGAATTTCTGCGCCAACAACTACCTGGGCCTGTCGAGTCATCCGGAGGTCGTCGCGGTCGCCAAGGAGGCGGTGGATCGATGGGGGTATGGCCTCTCCAGCGTGCGGTTTATCTGCGGCACGCAACAGCTCCACAAACAACTGGAGGCGCGGATCAGCGAGTTTCTCGGGACCGAAGATACGATCCTGTATAGCTCGTGCTTTGACGCCAACGGCGGGCTCTTTGAGACGATTCTGTCGGAGCAGGATGCGATCATCAGCGATGCCCTCAACCACGCCAGCATCATCGACGGGATCCGGCTGTGCAAGGCGCAGCGTTTTCGCTATGAGAATAACAACATGGCCGATCTGGAGGACAAGCTCCGGCAGGCGGCCAGTGCCCGGTTCCGGATGATCGCCACCGATGGCGTGTTTTCGATGGATGGATATCTGGCCAATCTGCCGGAGATTTGTCGCCTTGCGGAAAAGTATGACGCGATGGTCATGGTTGATGATTCCCATGCGGTCGGATTCATGGGGAAAACCGGCCGGGGCACGCACGAACATCACAATGTTATGGGAAGGGTGGACATTATTACCGGGACGCTGGGCAAGGCCCTCGGCGGGGCCAGCGGCGGTTACACCAGCGGCAGAAAAGAGATCATCGAGTTTCTGCGGCAGCGGTCGCGGCCGTACCTGTTTTCGAATACGCTGGCGCCGTCGATCGCGGCGGCATCGCTGAAGGTGTTGGAGTTGCTTTCGCGGTCCAGCGAACTTCGCGACCGTCTGCACGCCAACACGGCCTACTTTCGTCAGCGGATGACGCAGCAGAACTTTTCCATCCTGCCGGGGGAGCACCCGATTGTGCCGATCATGCTCGGAGATGCGCGGGTGGCGCAGGAGATGGCGGCGCGGATGCTCGACGAGGGAATCTATGTGGTCGGTTTTTTCTTCCCGGTGGTCCCGCAGGGAAAGGCCCGCATCCGCACACAGATCTCCGCGGCCCACAGCCGCGCCGATCTGGATCTGGCGATCGAAAAATTTGCGGCGGTGAAGGCCCGGATGAAGCTGTAACCTGTCTCTCATTCAACGGATTTCGATGGGTGTGGCAATTGTATCGCACATGCCATGTCATTCCCGCGCAAGCGGGAATCCAGTATGTCGGATCTGGATGCCGGGTCAAGCCCGGCATGACAACGAGGCGCAGTTGCTCAGGGGTTATCCTGCCAGAAAAGCTGGCCATACCCATTCCGGTTCCGAAGGAGGAAAGGATTGCGGTCGATTGGCCGATCGGGTATCCTGTCGCTGGAAATCCGGATTGGAAAAATTGAGGAGACAATGATCATGTCGATGATACGAATGAGTTTTGGGATCCTGCTGGGAGTGGTTTCGATGGGTCTAGCGCAGAATGCGTGGGAGGTTTCCTCGCCGCAAGGCAACCTGACGATGTCGGTGAATCTGGTCGATCGGGGCGGGACGGCCGACTATCCCGCGGGCGTGCGGCTGTATTATTCGCTGCAATGCAAGGTCGGGGATAAGATAGTCACCGTGCTCAACGATTCGCCGCTGGGGATGGTTCGCGACGATCAGGCCTTTGTCGAGGGGCTGGCGTTCGTGTCGGCCTCCAAGCTCCAGAAGATCGAGCAAGCATACACCCTGCCCCACGGCAAGAAAAGCCAATACAGCAATACCTGCAATGAGCAGACGATCGTTTTCCAAAACGGCCGCTCGGCGAAAATGGAGTTAATCATCCGTGTATTCGACAATGGCGCGGCGTTTCGCTATCGGTTCCCGGAAAAGGATGCCGCCGTCCACAAGCTGACGCAGGAGGCGACGGGTTACGCGATCCCCAAAGACGCCCGTTGTTGGATGATGCCGTATGATGCGCCGACGCAGTATGCGCCGGCGTATGAGGTCTATTACGAAAACGATATCGCCGTCGGCACGCCGTGCCCGAAGGAATTCGGCTGGGCGTTTCCGGCGCTATTTTCGGTGGAGCAGGGCAAGTGCTGGGCGCTGCTGGCCGAGGCGGATATGGATCGGAGTTACTTCGGCGCGCGGTTGGAATCTGCGGCCCCCAAGGGAGTCTATCGGATCCGGATGCCGGAGGCCGAGGAGGGAATGGGTGTCGGATCCGTACAGCCGTCGTCTGCGCTGCCATGGCAAACGCCGTGGCGAGTGGTGATTGTTGGGGCGCTTTCGACGGTGGTCGAATCCACGCTGATCACGGATCTGGCTCGGCCGACGGAAATAAAGGACATCAGTTGGGTCAAGCCCGGCCGGGTGTCGTGGAGCTGGTGGAGCGATCAGGATAGCCCGCGGAATTGCGAATCCCTCAAGACCTTCGTCGATCTGGCCGCGGAAATGGGCTGGGAGTACACTCTGGTGGACGCCAACTGGACGATCATGGATAAGGGTACGATCCACGACCTGATGCGGTACGCGGCCGACAAGAAGGTTGGCGTGCTGCTGTGGTACAACTCCGGCGGGCCGCACAATCGGGTGACCGAGATGCCGCGCGGGATGATGGATATGTCCAGCGTGCGGCGATTTGAATTCGAGCGGCTCAAGAAGTGGGGCGTCAAGGGCGTCAAGGTCGATTTCTTCCAGTCCGACAAGCAGGAGAGCTTGGCGATGTACCAGGGGATTTTGGCCGACGCGGCGGACTTCCAGATCATGGTCAACTTTCACGGCTGCACGATTCCGCGCGGCTGGAGCCGGACCTGGCCGAACCTGATTTCCATGGAAGGCGTTCGCGGTGAGGAAAGCTACATCTTCGACAAGGTCTATCCCGATAAGGCCCCGTCGTATAACACCATTCTGGCCTTCACCCGCAATGTCATCGGTCCGATGGACTATACCCCCGTCGGTTTTTCCAACAACCGCTACCCCCACAAGACCAGCAACGCGCACGAGCTGGGATTATCGGTGGTGTTCGAATCCGGCTGGCTCCATTTCACCGATTCGGTCCAGTCGTACCGCTCGCAGCCGGATTTTGTGAAGGCCTTCTTAAAGGCCGTGCCGACGACCTGGGATGACACACGCCTGATCGACGGGATGCCGGGAAGCCATGCGGTGCTGGCCCGCCGCAAGGGCGGGGGCTGGTTTGTTGCCGGCATCAACGGCCTAGACACGCCCCGGACTGTTACCCTCGACCCGGCCGTGCTGGGCAAGGGGGTCTGGAAGCTGGATCTGATCACCGATGGCGACGGCCCGAAATCCTTCGCCCATCCCGACCCTCGGACGCTGGCTTCCGGAGATAAGCTGACCCTTTCGCTGGGCGCCTACGGCGGATTTGTTGCCCGGCTTAATCCAGTGTCACCCTGACCCACATTTTTTCCCTTCCACAATCATCTTTTCCGGGATTTATCGGACGATCGAGAATCTGATTCGTCGGGAGATTCCCTTTGAATCCGCTCGTCCATTCAGCCGATAAAAAATGGGTCGGAGAGTGTCCGAAAAGAATATGAACGCGTTACCCCAGGAGCGGGTTAACAGGGGTGATTCCATGATGGATGCAAAAACAATCAGTGATCGGAAAGGGTTGGATCCCGTGTTGGGTGATCTATCGTGTGCAATCTCGATGGCCGGGTCGCGGTATTGGCTCGAAGTCGGCGAGGTTATGACGGAGGATGTTGCGGTGGCCCCGCCGGACCAGCCGGTGGTCTCGGCGGCCCAGCAGATGTCCCAGATGAATATTTCCTGTGTGGTCGTCATCGAAAACGATCAGGTCGTCGGGATCGTCACCGAAACCGACCTGCTCAAGCGGGCGGTCGCCTCAGGCAAGAATTTCCAATCGCTGCAGGTCCGGGAGATCATGACCGGGCCGGTGTTGTCGGTCGGGCCGCATCTTTCGGTTCTTGCGGCGGCCCGGATGATGGAACAAAGCCACATCAAGCGGCTGGTGATCCTGTCCAACGGCCGCTTGGTCGGTATCGTAACCCAGACGGACCTCGTTCGCGTGCTGACTTCCTACGGTATGTGGAAGGATGTCTCGGCCATCATGAGCCGCGAGGTCACAACGGTCCCGGTATCGTGCACGGTTGCCGACGCCGCCCGGATCATGGCCGGGCGCGACATTTCCTGCGTGGTGGCCCTCGCCGGCCAGAAGGTCGCCGGGGTCTTTACCGAGCGGGACCTGATGAAGCGGGTTATCGCCCTGAAGCGCGACCCCGACAAGACGCTTCTGGACAAGGTCCTGTCCAGTCCAGTGGTCAGCGTGACGCCTTCGACCTCGGTGCTGGGCGCGTTCAAAGTCATGGAGAAAAACAAGATCCGCCGCCTGGTGGTCCAGGATGACGACACGCTATTTGGGATCGTGACCCAGACGGATGTCTTCTACGCCATCAAGGGCAAGCTCCAGGCGGAAGAGCAAAAAAACATCCAGATACTCGAGGATTCCCACAACAGTATCTTTGCCACGGATCAGGATGGCGTGGTGGTCTATGCCAATCCGGCCTTCCTTCGCCTTCTGGAAGGGCGGTCGCTGCAGGAATTCGTCGGCCAGCCGTTCCTGGCGGAATCGTTCTGGTCCGATCCCTCGGAGCGAAAACCCGTGATCGAGGCCCTGCGCTGCGGCCAGGTCGATATCCGCGAACTGGCCCTGCGAGGGTGCCAAGGCCGGAAGGTTTTCGTGACACTGTTTACCACCTTCACCAAAAACATCAACGGCCAGATCAATGGGGCGATGGGCCTTCTCGACGACATCACCGACAAGAAGGAACTGGTGGCGCTGCGGGAACTGCAGGACCATCTTCGGCACAGCGAGCAATTGCTCCGCGGGACGATCGAATCGACGGCCGACGGGATTCTGGTGATTGACGAGACCGGCCGGATCAGCCATTGGAACCAGCGGTTCGCACGGATGTGGGGATTGTCGGAGGAGGAACTGGTTCGCATGGATGGGGCGGCTTTGCTGGATTGCCTGGCCGGCCGGCTCAAGCGACCCAAGAAATTTCAGAATGTCGCCCGGCAGCTCGGGCGGTGGAAACAGGACAGTCTTGACACCCTGCGGCTCCGCGACGGCAAGATTATCGAAAGTTACACCTGTCCTCTGCACCGCGATAGCGTCTCGGGCGGGCGAGTGTGGAATTTCCGCGACATCACCTGGCGAAAGCGGGCCGAGGATGAGCTGGTGCTGGCCCAATCGGAGGCCCAGGAGGCCTGCCGTGCGACCGAGCAGATCAATCGCCAGCTTGCCGAAGCGATGGAACGGGCCAACATCATGGCCCAGGAGGCCGTCGCCGCCAGCCGCGCCAAAGGCGAATTCCTGGCCAACATGAGCCACGAAATCCGGACGCCCATGAATGCCATCCTGGGTTTCGCCGATCTGCTGGCCTCCGAGACGCTGACCGACCGCCAGCGGGAATTCATCAAGACCATCGGTGAATCGGGAAAACACCTGCTGTCGATTATTGAAGATATCCTGGACTTTTCCAAGATCGAGGCTGGCCGGCTCCAGACGGAAATGCGAGAATTTTCGCTGGAAGAATTGCTCGGCGGTATCGAGCGGCTGATGCGGCCCTTGGCGGACCGGAAATCGGTTCGCCTGATCCTGGAGACCCCGGCGGGACCGGCGATGAGGATCCATTCCGACGAGGCGAGGATTCGGCAGTGCCTGATCAACCTGGTCAGTAACGCCGTCAAATTTACCGAAACCGGACAGGTCGTCGTTCGCACTCGGATCGTATCCGAGGGATCGTCTCTTCCAAATCTGCGATTCGAGGTGCAAGATACGGGCATCGGAATCTCGGCCGACCAGATGAAACATCTGTTCGAACCGTTCCGGCAGGGCGACGGCAGCACGACGCGCCGTTTTGGCGGCACCGGCCTGGGGCTGGCGATTACCCGCCAACTGGTTGAACTGCTCGGCGGCCGCGTGTCGGTCACCAGCGAGACCGGCGTCGGCTCCACCTTTGCGATCGAATTTCCGGTCGAATGCCGCGGCTCGGTCGAATCTCCGGCGCCGCAAACCAAGCCGGTGGAATCCGGAGCCCGGCTGTCGTCGAAGTCCGGACCCCTTCGGTTATCGGGGCAGGTCCTGGTTGTCGAAGACAGCGCCAACAATCGGATGCTGATGAAGATTCTGCTGGAGAAATTCGGCCTGCAGGTGACAATGGCCTCGGACGGAATCCAGGGTCTGCAAATGGCCCAAAATCGTTCGTTTGATCTGATCCTGATGGATATCCAGATGCCGCGGATGACCGGGTATGAGGTGGTCCGGACCCTTCGGGATCAGGGACTCCGTACGCCGATCGTCGCTCTGACGGCTCATGCGATGAAGGAAGATCATCAACGATGTCTGGACGTGGGATGTGACCGGGTCATGACCAAACCCTTAGATCGGCAGAGATTGAAACAGATGATGCAACAGTATCTGGTTGCCAGGGAAACGCCGTCCGCTAAGACCGGCGGCGAGCTGCAACCCGTTGTGGAGCCCGGCGGCAACCCGGATCATCAGGAAGAGACGAGGCGGACATGAAAGAGCATAAACACACCCCTAATATCCTATATGCGGACGACGATGCGGGGCAGCGACGCCTGGTCCAGATCATGCTGAATCGGATCGGCTGGGACCATCGAATGGCCTCCGATGGTCTGGAGGCCGTTGAGATGGCCGGGCGAGAATCGTTCGACCTGATCGTGTTGGACCTGCGGATGCCCCGGCTGGACGGCTTTGGAGCGGTTCGTCGCCTGCGGGAACAGGGGATCGCAGTTCCCACGATTGCGCTGACGGCCCTGGATTACCCGGGGTTGGCTTCAGATTGCCAAGCCGCTGGATACAACGGCTGGCTGGTCAAACCGATTACGCCCCACGGATTGGAACAGATCATGGAAACCTATCTGGCGGCCGGATCGTCGAGATAAACAATCCAATCCCCGGATTCGTTGACCGGATATTCGTCAATAGGGGAAATCAACAAAATGCCCCGCCAACGACAGGACGATCACAACCCCCGCTGCCAATAGGACCAGTGCCGCGATGCGCAGCGACCAGGAGTAGTAGCCCCGGGTTGCGGCATTCAGGAATGCGTACACCAGGGCGATTACGGCCGCCATCCCGACAAACGAGAGCAATATCCGTGTCCAGGTCTTCTGCTGCTGGGCGACAATCTCGAACTTGGCGTTGGCCAGCGGCTGTATCTTTTCCGGCGACAGATCGACCAGCATCGCGTTCCGGCAAATGGGTCCGGCCATTCCGTACAATTGCTGGGAGAACCGGTCCAAAATCAAGCCCCGACTTTCGAGGTCCGTCGGATTGACCGACAGGTTTCCGGCGAGGAACTTGTCGCGATTGGGATTCATTTCCCATAGGACCTGGGTGACCTGGCTGCAGGCCTCAGTGATCGCTTCGTGCTCGGCTGTCTTTTCATCCGTGGCCGAACTGTGGGACCGGGCCACGAGGAATCGGCTGTTGGGATAAGTGGACTGGTACCCGGACAGATCGGTCAGCCAGGGTTTTTCCTCGACTATGGCCTTGAGGACTGTCCGGGAGGATTGGCCACTTGGGCTGATAGAGACCTCCAAAACTCCGGACTGCATTTTCATGACTATCCGATTACCGTGAGACTCGTTTCGTTCACTGGTCAATGCGAAATTCGCGGCGATGGAGATTTCATTTTCCTGCAAGTTTCGCGGCAGGGGCTCGACGGTCCAGGCGACGGCCTCTACCTCCGGGGAATCCATCAGGCCGTGCACCTCCGTTGCGGTGAGACCGCCGGCAAAGAGCACAACCTTGGGCGGGGTCTGCTTGCCCTCGGTGGCCTTGCGGAGGGCCTCATCGATCTTTGGGCGCAGTCCCTTCAATGCGGCGGCCTTGGAGGGATACACATCGGCAGCGAACTGATTGGCTACGCTGTCCTGCCAGATGGACGGTGTTG
>PMBP01000540.1:0-5904 GCA_003152975.1 Phycisphaerales bacterium
TATCGTTCGCCTTCCCGAAGGACGGAAATATCGAAACAGGTTCCCAGGTTCCCCCCGAGCACAGGATTGGCCGGCGACTTGACCCATCCTCCGGATGTCTGGGGTTCAGCAGGATCCGCAGCGAATCCGGGCAGGATAGTGATGCCAAGAAGGGCCGTTACCAAAACAAGAATACCTCGGTTGAGGATGGCCGGGAGTCGATGCTGCCGTTGATGATTGATGTTATCCATTTCAATACCTTTTTCGTTTCGAGTCGTCGATAGGATTTTGTCCTTGAAAACGGGTCTATACAACATATCATGGCCCTGATCCAAATCAAGATGTATCCGAAATACGGAAGGGTAACAAAGAAATTGAACGACCGGGAGCGTGATCGAATGACAAGTAAACGGGCGATCGTGTTGATGGGAATGGTGTGGGCCTGTGTGGCGATGGCGAATGCCGAGAACTGGCCGGGATTTCGCGGCCCCGGCCGTCAGGGCGTTAGCACAGAAACCAAGGTTCCAACCTCCTGGAGCACAACGGACAACATCGCGTGGAAAACCCCCATCGACGGCCAGAGTTGGTCCTCGCCGATCGTCTGGGGCGACCGCGTGTTCGTTACCACCGCAACCGAAGAAGGGCAATCGTTTCGCTTACTCTGTCTGGATCGCAAGACCGGTGCGATTGTCTGGAACAACGAGATCCTTCGGCAGAAAACAAACTTTAAGAGCGAGCTTAACACCTATGCCACGGCCACGCCAGTGACGGACGGGATAGCCGTGTTTGTCCTGGCCGCTGACGGCACCTTTGCGGCCATCTCCTTCGAGGGTAAGGTCCTGTGGAAGTATCGCGAATTTGAATATTACAGCCAGCACGGCCTGGGCACTTCGCCGATCCTCTACAACAATCTCGTCATCGCGGCCTTCGACTACAGCAGCACAGGCCCCGACAAACTCGTCGGCTGGCAGAAACCCTGGGACCAGTCCTTCATCCTGGCGGTGGACAAAAATTCCGGCCAAGTTCGCTGGAAGGGCAAACGCGGCCTGTCACGGATCGCGCATGTCGTGCCGAATATCGCCAAGGTTGGTGATAGCGACCAGCTTATCAGCGGCGCCGGCGATGTCATTCAGGGCTTTGACCTCAAGACCGGCGAACTGATCTGGACGGCCAGTAGTGCCGGCGAAGGCGTGGTGCCGTCGATTGTTGTCGGCGATGGGCTCGTCTATTCCTGTTCAGGTTTCGGCGATTCGGCCATCCGTGCCGTTCGCCCCGACGGTAAAGGAGATGTCACCGAGACGAAAATCGTCTGGGAAACGATGGACGATGTGCCACATGTTCCCACACCGCTCTATGCCAAGCCGAACCTCTATACGCTCACCGAGACCGGCGTTCTCCGTTGCCTCGATGGGGCCACGGGCAAGGAAGTCTGGCGTCAGCGCCTCGGCGGCAAGTTCTCCGCGTCGCCGGTGTGGGCGGACGGCAAGCTCTATCTGCTCTCCGAATCCGGAAAGACCTTCGTTGCCGAATGCGGCGCCCAGTACAAGCTCATCGCGCAAAACGAGCTTGGCGAAAAATGCTGTGCAAGCCCTGCCATCTCCCAGGGCAATATTTTCATCCGATCTGAAAAGACCCTCTTTTGTGTCGGCCCCAAACCCTGAAAAAATGTCAATCCCTTCTTGTCGTAATAGGATAATCGCAAACATGGTCAAACCAATGATCGTATGCATTTTGTTAATGGTGCCGGTTTCTCTGGCCGAAAACTGGCCGGGATTTCGCGGGCCGGGGCGTCAGGGTATCAGCGGCGAGACGAAGGTTCCGACCGCTTGGAGTACGACGGAGAATATCGCGTGGAAGATCGCAATCGAGGGAAAGGGCTGGTCGTCGCCGATCGTCTGGGGCGATCGTGTGTTTGTCACGACGGCCATCGAGGAAGGACAATCGTTTCGTCTGATCTGCCTGGATCGCAAGACGGGTGTGATCGTGTGGAACAACGAGATTGTCCGTCAGGCGGCCAAACCGGGAAACGCGAACAATTCCTTTGCCACGGCCACGCCGGTGACGGATGGATCATCGGTGTTTGTACTGGCGGCCGACGGTACGCTGGCGGCCGTCTCGTTCGAGGGTAAGGTACGGTGGCGGTATCAGGAATTTCCGTATTTCAGCGAGCATGGGCTGGGGATGTCGCCGATCCTGTACGACGATCTGCTGATCGTGGCGCTGGATCATACCAATCCCGGTAAAAACAATAAGCCCGGCCTGGAAGAACCGTGGGACAAGGCGGTGATCGTGGCTCTCGACCAGCAAACAGGACAGGTTCGCTGGAAGGGTAAACGGGGGATGTCGCGGATCGGATATGCGGTGCCGACGATCCTGAATGTTGGCGGGGTCGATCAGCTCATCAGCCCTGCAGGGGATGTGGTTCAGGGATTTGATCTCAAAACCGGCAAGTTGATCTGGACGGCGGCCAATCCGGGATACAGCTTGGTGCCTTCGCCCGTCATCGGCGAGGGGCTGGTGTTTGCCAGTTCGGGGTTTGACATCGGCGTACTGCGGGCCGTCCGGCCGGACGGCAAGGGGGATGTCACCAAGACGCACATCGCCTGGGAGAGCAAGGACGATGTGCCGCGCATTCCATCGTTGTTGTATGTCAGGCCGAACCTGTACTCGCTGAGTGAAACCGGAATCCTGCGGTGTCTCGAAGGGGCTACCGGCAAGGAAGTCTGGCGCCAGCGGATCGGCGGCAAGTTCTCGGCATCTCCCGTTTGGGTCGAGGGCAAACTCTATCTGCTCTCCGAATCCGGAAAGACAATCGTCGCCGAAGCGTCGCCGCAGTACAAGCTCGTCGCCCAAAATGAGCTGAACGAAAAATGCTGTGCCAGCCCCGCCGTCTCGCAGGGCAACCTGTTCATCCGATCCGAAAAGGCCCTGTACTGCGTCGGCCCCAAACCCTGATCGATCGCGGAAACTTATATCCTGCCGAACAAGGTAGATAAACCGGTTATTTTTTTCGCTGCCAACTGTACCTGGACATATCCGTCATGATCTCCATCAGAACGGGCCGATACTCCTCGTTAAAGGCGTCGCGGGAGATCGTGACCGAGGGATCCCGGGGCGTGATCGTTTGCTGGGAGAACCCCATCGCCTTCAGGGGAAAATGGACCGTAAGACGGTCGTCGGTCATTGCCAGATCATCCCACCCGCTCAGGATGGCGTAGCGGCGGGTTTCCGATCCGAAGAGGTCGTATCCGAGCGAATACTCCCGGGGCGGCGTCGTTACGCCCAGCAGGGTCATCACCGTCGCCGGCAGATCGAGGTGGCTGGTCAGCCGGTCGATCTTGTGCGGGGCCATCCCCGGAACCCAGATCACCAGCGGCGTTCGCACCTGCGGATCGGTGTAATCGGAGTTATGACCCCAGTGGTCCGGCTCCATGAATTCCTCCCCGTGGTCGCCGGTGAGGATCACGATCGTGGAGTCCAGCAGCCCTTTTTCTTCCAGGTATCGCATCACGCGATCGAACTGCGTGTCCAGGTGGTTGCAGGAGTTGATGTATCGGTTCCGAATCTGGGAGATGTTTTTGTGCAGATCGACGGTGGCGTAGTTGAACTCCTCCAGATAGTCCTTGCGGATGATGTTTTCAGGCAAGAAGTAATATCGCGCGTGGGGCGACTCGTAAAACAGAAACGACATGAACGGCCGGGCCGGGTCCCGCCGGTCGATCCACTGGAGCATGTCCCCGACATTCTTACGGTCCCGTTCCCACCCCATCCCGGCGTCGTATTCGTGCAGCGATTCGGCGGGGATTCCGGCAAAAACGGTCTTGTCGAACTCGGGGTAGGTGAATCGTGCACTGGTATAGAGGCCGAACTGGTAACCGTTCTGCTGGAGCAGTTCGATTAGCGCAGGCGGCCGCTGCTGGCGGAGAAATTCGAACCAATAGTTTCCATACAGGCCATAAAACATCGCGAATAGGCCCATCCGCGTGCCGTTGCCGCCGCTGTAGTGGCGGGTGAACCACTGGGCTTTCTGAGCCAGTTTCCAGGTTGTCGGCATGATTTCCGGATCGAGCATGTCCGCCCGGAGCGACTCGGCCACCAGCCAGACGAGGTTGTAATTGCGGCTGCCTTCCTTTCGCTGGATCGCCTCCAGGGGGTACTGCAACTGGCCCAGATCGCGACTGCGGAGGTTCACCTGTGACCGGTCGGGAGGGTGAAGGCCCAGCCGGGTCGCCAACCGCGTAAAAGTAACGGGGCAATACGCCGGAATTGAGCGGGCCACCGTTGGAATATCCGGAGAATCGTAGAAAGTGCTCAGCCCGTATGCCACAAGCTGCAGGCCGAACAAGGCCAGAAGGCCCCACACCACCGCGCCGCGAACCACCGGCGGCCACAGCAGCCGCTTCTGCAGTCCCTTCCACGCCAGCAGCGCCGCCAGCAGCGCCAGCTCGAGCCCGACAATGATGCCCGCCGTCAGCACGGTGGTCGTCTGGGTGGATTCGTCTCCGCCCATCGACGAGATTCCACCCGGTGTCACCAGCAGATTCCACACGAATCCGTTGAGGTGAAATCCGAACATTTTGTATATCGTTTTGTCAGTATAGAGAATCATCTGGACCGACGAAAACGCCAGCACGGCCAGTCCGTACCAGGTCCCTCGCGCAACGGTTCCCGTCCCGCCGATTCGGAACATTTTACCGATCCACCGACCGAGCCCTCGCACGATCAGCAGCAGGAATACCGCCGGCAGCAGGTAGGCCATCGCATACACGAACCAGGTGATCCCGTAAAAGGCCATCGCCATCCAGTTCGGGGAATCCAGCGTCGAAAAATACGACGACAGGTTTACCATCACCAAAACGCACGACAGCAGATAATACTGCCACAACAGCGTTGTCGATGACGGTACTTGGGCTTTCGTGTTGGGTGTCCGTGGATCCATACATTCATTCCTAAAAAGGAGGCGGACCGCATTCAGTCCGCCGTCAAATTGGCATACCCGTTTTTACCGGCTCAGGAAAAAATTGCCGAGCCGATCCGCAGGATCGTCGCACCGTATTCGATGGCGATCTCGTAGTCCTGGCTCATTCCCATCGACAAATGCCGGAACTTATTTCCGGCGATCTTTTCCCCGCGGATCTCCTCGAACAGCTCCCGCGCCCGCACAAAACACGACCGAACCAGGTCCTTGTTCAGCGTCAGCGGGGCCATCGTCATCAGCCCCACCAGCCGGAGGTTCGGCATCGTTCCAATCTGCTCGGCCAGGTGTACCGCCGCCCCAACCGGCGCACCGGATTTCTGCAGCTCGTCGGAACAATTGATCTGCAACAGCACCTCCGTTCGAAGGTCCTGTTTGGCCGACAGACTGTTGAGTTCCTCGGCCAAGCGCAGCGTATCCACGGAGTGGATCAGCGAGGCGACCTTGAGCACCAGCTTGGCCTTGTTTCGCTGCAGGTGCCCAATCATGTGCCAGTGGACTTTTTGCGGAATCCCCGGCTCGTCCTTATGGGTCGCCAGATATGCGTCCAGGTCCTCGGCGACCTGTTTGAGGTGCTGTACACGGTTCTCGCCCAGGTGCGTGCAGCCCAGCCGGACCACCTCCTGGATGTCCTCCATGGATGCCGTCTTGGTTACGACGACCAGTTGGACCTTCTCGGGATTTCGGCCGATGCGGGCGCACGCCGCGGCGATGTTGTCCTGAACGATCGTGAGTCTTTCCGCGATTTTACTCATGGCCTGTGTCGTGGTTTCTGCGCCCGCCGGGGTGCTGTCTCATTCGGCGATTATCCTACCGAAGGGATCGGTCCTTCGCCAGAAGATTCACGGCAAAAATTTCTCCACATGGGCCAGCTTTTCCGGAAGGTAGGTCGTCACGACAAACTCCAGCCCGTGTTTGGCGAACGCCTGCTGCTCGACGCGCTTGCCCAT
>PMBP01000540.1:5984-6112 GCA_003152975.1 Phycisphaerales bacterium
TAGATGTTGAAATAGCCGTACGGATCACCATCGACGAAGGCATACACCGGGATTCTCAACTGGTCGCTGAGTCGCCGGATGAATCGGCGGCATGCCCGTGTCGGCACGCCCCCCATGCTGATCAGGAT
>PMBP01000223.1 GCA_003152975.1 Phycisphaerales bacterium
CCCGATGTCATCCTGCTGGATGTCATCATGCCCATCATGGACGGGCTGGAGATGCTCGAAACCCTCCGCAAGCGGCCGGACGGACAGTATGTTTCCATCATCATGCTGACGGCACGCAGCCAGACGCAAGACATCGCGCGGGCCAATGCCTGCGGCATCGACGACTATATCGTCAAGCCCTTCGACCTCAGCGAGTTGCTTGCGAAAATTGAAAGCGTTGTCGAACACCGAAAGGCCGTCGCGCGATAAACCGGGTACGGCTTCAATGAATCTCAACTAACGCCCATACGGCTCCGCAAGGAGCCGTTTCATTTTGTTTTCTTTTACAATCACACGATGCAATCCTAACGATGAATGCCAAGAAACACCATCTTTACCGTAACGAATCGTCATACGCCCTCTGCGACATTTGAAAGTCCATCTGAATGAGCCGCTTGGTTTCCGCAGTGGCTGAAATCCGTAACTTGCATTTTGGTTCAAAATGTCTTATATTCAATCCAATTCAATCTCGAACATGTGCGATGAATCAGGAGTTCCAGTGAAGATTGTTACCGACCAAAATATCCCGTTCGTTCGGGAATGTTTCGCATCGATGGGCGAGGTTGTCGCCGTTTCAGTNNGCCGACATGCTTCTGGTCCGGAGCATCACTAAGGTCGGCCCGGGAATGCTGGCCGGCACCCCGGTGAAATTCGTAGCCACAGCCACTATCGGCGTCGAACATGTGGATTGCGACTATCTGCAGCAGGCGGGAATCGGTTTTGCCTCGGCGCCGGGCTCCAACGCCAACAGCGTCTCCGAGTGGGTGACCGCCGCGTTGCTGGCCCTGGGTCGCAAGTTTCGTTTTCGGTTCGAAGGGCGGTCGATCGGAATCGTGGGGGTGGGCAATGTCGGCGGCCGCGTCGAGGCCAAGTGCCGGGCGTTGGGCATGCGGGTGGTCCTCAACGATCCGCCGCTCAAACGCAAAACCGGACAGGACAAGTACCGCTCGATCGAGGAGATCCTCGAGTGTGATTTTGTGACGATGCACACGCCATTGGCGCGAGAAGGACCGGACAAAACTTATCATCTGGCCAACGAAGGGTTTTTTGCCGCGATGAAAAAGGGGGCCTTTTTTTTCAACAGCTCGCGGGGCTCGGTACACGATACCGATGCTCTCCGCCGCGCCATCGATCAGGGCCGCATCGCCGGGATCGTGCTGGATGTGTGGGAAGACGAGCCAAGGGTGAACGAGTGGCTTCTTCGTCGCGCCGAGCTTTCTACACCCCACATTGCGGGCTACTCCTACGATGGCAAGATAGCCGGACTGATGATGATCTATGAAGCCGCGTGCCGCTACTTCGGCCTGCCCGTTGAAAAGCGGATCGGCGATTTCCTTCCGCCGCCGCTGGTACCCGAGATCCGCATCGAAGGACCGATCGACGATCAGCAGCCGGCAATTCACGATGCGGTGCAACAGGTCTATCCGATTCACCGCGACGATTTCAACATGCGCGAAATCCTGATGGTTCCGGCTGAACATCGCGGAAAATTCTTCGATGACCTCCGCAAGAATTATCCCGTGCGTCGCGAGTTTCAGAACACCACAGTATTCCTTCCGCAAGGATTTCCTCCGCTGTCTGACCAACTCGAAGGTCTCGGATTTAAGGTGTCCGTGAAATGACAGATACAATTTTCCATTTTCCATTTTCCGTTTTNNAGGGGTGGGGGGGACCATGGCCGAATCAGTTTTGAAATGGCCCTTGGGGCGGCTGGATTTTTCAGGTGGATGCCTGGTGATGGGCGTACTGAATGTCACGCCCGATTCCTTTAGCGATGGGGGGCAATTCCTCGACCCCGCCGCCGCCGTCGAGCACGGCATGAGGATGGCGGCCGAGGGAGCGGCGAGCCTGGATATCGGTCCGGAGTCGAGCCGGCCGGGTTCGCAGCGAGTGTCCGCCGATGAACAGATCCGCCGGGCGGTTCCCATCATCGAGCGGCTGGCGGCGAAAGTCAGCATCCCGATCAGCATCGACACTTCCCTGCCGGAGGTGGCCAAAGCGGCAATCGATGTGGGGGCCTCAATCATTAACGACATTACGGGCATGGTTGACCCACGAATGCGTGAACTTGCGGCCGGAAGGGGGGCTGCGACGGTCCTGATGCACATGCTCGGCACGCCCGATACAATGCAGGCTGACCCATCCTATGAGGATGTGACAGGGGAGGTGTTGGGGTTTTTGCTGGAGCGGGCGCGGATGGCCGAGCGGGCAGGCGTTTCGCGGGAGCGGATTTTCCTCGATCCGGGAATCGGCTTTGGAAAGACGACGGAGCACAATCTGCAACTGCTGCAAGATATCGGGCGGTTCGTCGAATCCGGCTATCGTGTACTTGTCGGCACCAGTCGCAAGCGGTTTCTCGGGCAGATCACAGGCCGGGAGAAACCGGCTGATCGAGTGTTCGGTACAGCCGCAACCGTAGCCCTATGTGCGGCCGCGGGGGTCAGCATCGTCCGGGTGCACGATGTTGCTCCCATGGTTGATGTCGTCCGCGTCGCGAAGGCAATTTCCACGCGATAAATGCGGTTTTCTCAATTCTCCTATCTCCTAAATAATGATGTTCAATCTCGATTAACCGGTGTTAATGTGAAAATTTCACAAAAAACCCCCGTTGGTTTTCGTTCNNCTCGTGGGGGATAGGACATATTATAGCAGTTAATCCGGTGAACCAATAAATTCATCGGGAGTAGTAACAGATGAATTGGGGATGTTGACGGAAGTGACATTGTGATCGAGGATAGGGATTGCGTGGGTCAGGCCCGGCGAGGATTTGGCCTGATTCCGAAAGTGAGTACTATCTTTTAATCGCGGGCCTGCGAAAGATATGCAGGCGGGTGAAAGTTCCTTATCCAACGGATATTTCGCGAAGACGGAATTGTCGGCACAGAGAAAGTCTATTCATACGACGCGGATCCATGCGGGTTTGCGGCGGCAGAAGGCACGGAGTCTATAGCAGGAGAGCGACCATGCAGTTAACACGACGGGACTTTTTCAAGGCGGCTGCCGTGTTTTTGACGGCTGCGGAACTCATGGATCTGCACAAGGCCATGGCCGGATACGGCGCACCGCCGGTTATCTGGCTGGATGGACAAAGTTGCTCCGGTGACTCGGTTTCGTTTCTCAACAGCGTACACTTTGCCACCGCCGATGAGGTGCTGATCCAGAAGATCGACCTGAAGTTCCACAAAACGGTCATGGCGATGGCGGGGGATTTTGCGATTTCGCCGGTTCGTCTTCGGTCGATTTCAGGCGAGGAAGTGTCGGCGTTTTCGGACCAATGGCTCCAGCAGGGGTCTGGGCTCAGTTACGACCTGAACAAGGATAACAAGGTTGACATGCAGGATTTTGCCCTGCTGCAAAAACGCGGGTATATCCTGGTGATCGAAGGCGCGATCCCGTTCGGTTCTCAGGGTCGGTATTGCGAGGTGGGTGGCGAAATGACAATGAAGGACGCCGTCGCCTATTACGGGCAGTTCGCGGATCTGGTGCTGGCGGTGGGGACCTGTGCATCGTTCGGTGGGACCTCGGCCGGATCGCCCAATCCAACCGGCGCCAAGAGCGTATCGGCGGCGTTGGCGGAACTGAAACTCACCAAAACGGTGATCAACCTGCCGGGGTGACCGGTACACCCGGACTGGCTGGTGGGAACGATCGTCGATCTGATCGTGCAGGGCGAGGCGCCGGCGATGGATTCATTGCTTCGACCAACGAAATATTTCAGTCAGCGGATTCACGACAAATGTCCGAATCTGGATTTGTACACCACCAATTACAAGACCCGTGCGGACGATCATGGCGGTACGACCAACTGCCTGGCCTGTCACACCAATTCCGATAGCGATGTCAAGAAACCGCGCCAACTCGGGACGGCGGGCTGTCTGTTTGCCCTGGGATGCAAGGGACGGTTGACCTATGCGGATTGCCCGATTCGGAAGTGGAACAGCCCGGCCAAGGGCGAGTTCGGCGTCAACTGGTGCGTCGGTGCGGGAAGCCCTTGTCACGGATGTACCGAGCCATTGTTCCCGGATGGCATGTCGCCGTTCTTTACGCTGAACGGCCCGGGCGTGGGCGATTGATCGGCCGCTGATTGGATGGCGAATCACCTTACAGACCAACTCCCCAACTCAGGAGACCAGAATCATGGCATTTACGATAACGATCGATCCGATTTCACGAATCGAAGGACATTTGAAAATCGATGTTACGGTGGATACCGTCGACGGCAAGATGCAGGTTATCGATGCCCGCAGCAGTGGGACCATGTTCCGCGGCTTTGAACAGATGATGATCGGCCGGGATCCCTATGACGCGGTATATTTCACGCAGCGGATCTGCGGGGTGTGCCCCGTGTCGCATTCGTTGGCGGCCAGCATGGCTATTGAGAAAACGGTGGGAGTCACGCCGCCGACCAATGGCCGGGTGATGCGGAACCTGGTGTTGGGAGCGAATTTTGTGCAGTCGCATATTCTGCACTTTTATCATCTGGCGGCGTTGGATTATCTGGATACCCGCGGGATTCTGGACTGTGCTCCGTGGGAGCCGCGGTTTGTCACGCCGGACATGATCGGAGGGGACATGGCGGCCCAGTTGGTGGGGCATTATGTCCAAGCCTTGGTTATGCGCCGCAAGGCCCACCAGATGGGAGCGATCTTCGGGGGCAAACTGCCGTGTGTATCGACCTTCGTTCCTGGCGGATGTACCGATATTCCAACGGCCGACAAAGTCAGCCAGTTCCGGGCGCTGCTGACCGAACTGCGGACTTTCATCGACAGGGTGTTTATTCCGGATGTACAGGCCCTTGGTTCAGCTTTTGCGGAGTATTATCAAATCGGCGCCGGGTGTAAAAACCTGATTGCCTATGGTGTCTTTGAAACGAACCCGACCGGACCGTTTTGGCTGCTCAAACAAGGCCGTTACTTCAATGGTTNNTGGATTGACGAAGACCTCTCCGGACAAGGCGGGTGCCTATTCGTGGGTCAAGAGCCCGCGGTACCAGGAAACGGTGTACGAAGCCGGCCCGTTGGCGCGAATGTGGGTAAACGGAGACTACCAAAAGGGCATTTCGGCGATGGACCGGATGGCGGCCCGAGCGTTCGAAACCAAGAAGGTGGCCGATGCCATGGACGGCTGGCTCAATGAGTTGACAATTGGTCAGAACGGATATACATTTATCCCGGTGCCTGTTACGATGGCGGGCAAGGGATTGGTCGAAGCGCCGCGTGGGGCGCTGGGACACTGGGTGTCGATTGCCAACAGCAAGATCAGTCGTTACCAGGTGATCACGCCGACAGGGTGGAATGCCTCCGGGCGGGACCACAAGAATCAGCCGGGCCCGATCGAACAGGCGCTGATCGGAACGCCGGTGGGCGACGCCCAGCAGCCGATTGAGGTGCTGCGGGTGATCCATTCGTTCGACCCGTGCCTGGCCTGTGCAGTCCATGTGGCCCGGCCGGACAGCCGGTCGGGGGTGACGATTCCGATTCGAGGCGCCGCGCTGTGATTTTGTGTGGGATTCGGTTATGCTGGGACAACAACCCGAGATCCTGATTCTGGGTATCGGGAATATATTGATGGCCGATGACGGAGTGGGTATCCGGGTTATTGAGCGTTTGCGCAGCGTACCCCTGCCCGCCGGCATTGAGGTCGTTGACGGCGGCACATCGGGCGCGGACTTAGTTGATATCCTGGCCGAGCGGCGAAAAGCGATCGTGATCGACGCGGTCGATGTCGGCGCGATACCGGGAACCGTAATGCGGTTTGCCGGGGATTCCTGGACGGAGCATGCCCATCAGGCGATTTCGCTCCACGAAGTTGGGCTCGGGCAAGCGATGTCGATGGTCAAACTGATCGGGGTGGCTCCGCAGGAGTTGGTGGTGTTTGGGATTCAAATCCAATGCCTCGAACCGTCGTTGGAACTATCGCGGCCCGTGGAGGAGGCAATCGGATCGGTGGTTCAACAGGTTCTGGCGGAAATCGAGCACGCCATCCGGTGAATCCCATTTTCGTTTTACTGCTTCGGCTTCATTACGAAGGCAGGGGTTGTCCTTGCTTTTCGTTCCACAGACAGTCATGTCCGCAATTAATCCTGATCCACGATTCTTAGAAATAGTTGCAGGATCGATCCGAATTCGTTATTGTGGTACTGCTTCCGTATCCGGAAACATCCCGATCCGTCATCGCCGGCGAACCGGGATCGAACAGGACTTCGGCGGTACTCAGTACGAAAGGAATCGATCATGGTCAACAAGTCGCGTCGCGGATTGTTTGTGGCGGCCATCGCCGCGGCCCTGGCGCTGAGCGTGAGCTTGGGCGCAATCGGGGCGGAGAAAGAAAAAGCAGCCAAAGAAAAAGTGACCAAGGAAAAAGTGGCTCCGGACAAGGCCGCGAAAGACAAACAGGCCGCCGAACCGAAACGAGTCGTGGTGGTCTGGTCCGAAGGGACGGCGCCCAAGAATGTCTATCCCAACGACATCAACGGCGCCATCGCCGA
>PMBP01000347.1 GCA_003152975.1 Phycisphaerales bacterium
TGCGGCCTCGGCGGTGGATGTGGCCAAGTCGCTGCTGAATTAATCCCATCGAAATACGGGATAATACGACACCGGCCTGTCGCCAGGTCGGTGTTTTTTTTGGTTTTCATTGACAATTGAGTCCGGGGGGGGTATGGTTTCCCTGAAATCGTCAGGGGACAGGATGGAACTCAATGGACAAGGATAGCCGATGAGCAAACCGACCTTTTCGCAGTATCTGCGGGCCAATCTGGATGATGTGGGCAAGAAAAAGGCCTGCGGACCCTTTGTCACAATCTCCTTTGAGTATGGCTGCGACGGGTCCGAAATCGGCCAATCGCTGGTCAACCGAATCAATGACCGGATCGACCCGGTAGCCGGCCCCGAGGCCAAGTGGACCCTTAATGACGGGCAGTTTCTCCTGCAGTATGCCCACGATGCGGGCATCGATCCGGACCTGATCCGGAAGGAGCGGATTCTGCGGCCGAGTTTCTTTAAGGATGTCTTGCGGCTCTTTCGTGGGCGGAATATTCCGGACTGCCATGAGATTTTCAAGGGTTTGCAGATCCCGATTCGGGAAGCGGCCGTCAAGGGACGATGCGTCATCCTGGGCCAGGGTTCGACGGCGGCCACGGCGGGCTTGGACAACGGCTTGCATATCCGCCTTGAGGGGTTTCGGGATTGGAAGATCGCCAGGATCGCCTGCCGCGAAGGCCTCGATCGGGATGTGGCGGTGGCCAAGGTGGACCAGGCCCAGAAACGGCACAAGTTCCTCCGTGCCCTGTATCGTAAGCACAATCCGAGGTGGCCGGCATTCGACCTGGTCCTCGACAATTCCCAATACACCAACGATCACATCGTCGATCTGATCCTGTTCGCTATGGAAAAACTCGAATATATTTCATCCTGATTATCACGATCCAACCCGACGAAGCGAGTTGATCCGATGGAACTGATTCGTCAAATCAAGGGCGCCGAAGCGCAGGGCAGGCAGGTGGTGGAGCAGGCGCGAGCGGAGGCCGGCCGGAGGGGGGTTGTTTCAATGGTTATCCTACCGTTATACTTGCCTTAATTTCGGACTCTGTGTATCCTTCTATTCAGCAGGATTGTGACAGAATTTTTGGGGGGGGATTTCGACAGACTCAGGGCAAGCAAAGGGCACGATATATCGTGCCCGTACAGGAACGCAGACGGTCATCCACCTTATCCCGAAAAAGAGCCGGGACTCGGGGGTTGCCACCCTTTGACAAGAAGGGCGGATGCCATCGGCCCCTACAAAGTGCACGGCATGTTTTGGGGGTTTGTTTGGTCGTTTACCGTTTTATCTGCGGCCGCGATCCCCGCTGGGACTGTCGCCACGCGGTTTTTCGCCTGCATCGGGCTGGCGCTCAATTTTTCCTTCCTTATCCGATTGCGAGGGGGTTTTTTCCTGGAAGAGGCCGCGGGAGCTTTTGCCGGTAATCGGGGATTTCGGGAAATTCATCTTTTCCGGAGCAACGCGAGGTTGGGGTTCCCGCTTTTCGGGAGACACCTGCTCGGCCGGTTTGGGTTGTTCACCGGGTTTTTCAACTCGCCGGCTGGGTTCGGGAGCGGTTCGATCGGGCGCCGGGGTTTGCTTTTCGCCGGGTCCGGCCGGTTTGGGTTGCTCACCCGGTTTTTCGACACGCCGACTCGGTTCGGGAACGGTTCGCTCAGGCCCTGGGGTTTCCTTTGACGGCCGGACCGCCACCGGGGCCGGCTGCTTAGTTTCCAGTTGTCTCCGCTCCTGACGAAAGTTATTGACTTCGTTTGTATGAGTGACGATCTTGCGGCGTTCACTATCGTCCATTCGGGAGTACTTGATGGGAGCCGCCTTGCGGTCGGTGAACGATTTAATCGGCTCGACCATTCGGATGTCGTTTCGCTGTCGTTCGGGGGTTTGCGCGACTCGCGATTCAAGTTCGCGATAGGTGTGGGGCGGACGAAGGTCGGGGTCCGATCGCCGCAGGTCATATTCATGGCGAATGTGCTGGTCCCAATGCGGAATCGAATTGCGGAAATGGAAACGGTCGTATTCATAGATCGGATCGTACCAGGTATGGCGTTTCTCGAACTCAAACCATGGGAAAATTCCAACGCTGATATACGAGTCGTTGTAATAATCGCCAAAGTAGTAGTGGCAATACCGCGGAGAGCAGAAGAGGGAAAACTCCAGATTGCCGATATCGACGACCACGCCAAGCGAATACGCGTATCCCGGCGGTCTGTGGAAATGCCTCGGGAAATACACCGGCGCATACAAGATGCCCCGCGTGCTGAGCGTATAGTCCCAGTATCCCGGCACAAAGACGAAGCCGTGAGGCGTCCAGGAATAATGGGACGGCACCCACAACCAGTTGTTTTGAGGCGTCAGCCAATACCCCGCCCGGAGAGCATAGGCGTTATCCCGCCAATAATAACAGGGCGGCACCCAGATCAGGCCGGTATCGATTGTCGCGGCAGACGGCTGGACATACTCGATCTGGGGGGGCTGGGGAAGATATTGAATCTGTTTGGCCTGGGAGGCCGGAATCCAGAATCCCGCGACCCACTGATAGCCCTGCGGAGTTTTATTCCAGTACCCCGGTATCCACGACATCCCCGTCGGGGGCACTCTCCAGCAGCCGCTGACCCAGACATGGTCGGTTCGGTCCGTGTCCCATGCCCAGTAACCGGGAATCCAGACGAATTCCGAACCCTTGGGTCTTTCGGCCGCGGGATTTTCGACGATCTCGGCCGGCGGCTCGGCCGGCGAGATGATCCCGGCTTGAGGGGTCAAATCAAGCGGTTGAGCATACCCTTCATGGATGGGACCCTGGTTGAGGACCTCCGGGGATTCCTGCGCGGGAACCGGCGGTGTCGGTTCATTCGCCTGGCCGTAAACTTGACTGGCCGCCAAGGCCACGATCATCATTAGAGCTTGAACTACCGTTTTCATCGTATAGCCCTCTGAAATAATCTGTTTTTCCCCTGTAACACTCGACGCTATACCGGAATTATAGCGAAGGTGATCCGAGATTTTCCATTCGAATCTGTTCAGCTATACCGCTGAGCCACATTTTCAACAAATATCAAACCTTTCGTGTAAAATCAAGATATTTTACTTTGGCGATGATCCACGATTGGGTGACGAGTTTGCACCATTTTGCGCATAGATTCCGGATCAAGTCCGGGATGATAAACATCATCCACCTCGCAAGCTCGGTGGCTGTCACCCTTTGACAAGAAGGGCGGATGC
>PMBP01000034.1 GCA_003152975.1 Phycisphaerales bacterium
AGGGAGCCGCCCTCGATGGTGGTCGAGCAGGCATTCCAGGCGGCCTTCTCCAATTCCACGGCGCCCTGCAGCACATGCCGATCGGCCGAGATCACCTGCGGCACATTTCGTTTCTCGTGGAGGGCCAGGAGCAGGACGCTGGCCGGGGCGATCCTGGCGCTCAACTCGCCGGTGACTTCGCCATGGAAACGCTCTTTCCAGAAGTCATAGGCCAGGTAGGTCTTATCTGCACTGAGCCCGAGGCGTTCCAGAGGCAGAACTCGGGTCGCGGTTTCGGTTTCGTCGAAGTTAAAGACGCCAACAACCGTCCATTCGCCGAAGGCCCTTCGAATTCGAAGAGCGAATACAGAATGCCGATCGGTATCGAACAAGTCCACCGGCCGCGCCGCCTCGCCTGAGGAGGGATAAATCTTCTTCAGGATCTCCAGTCGCACCGGGTCCAGATCCGGAAGACGGTCGCCGGAAATCAGATTTCCACCGGTTAGAGCCAAAAGAGAGGCGGCGGCCTGGGCCTGCGATATACTGAGCAGGTTCAAGCATACATGGTCGGCATCGTTGATCCATGTGCGTTTGTGGAAGTAATAGCGTTTGGCCGCGGCCGCAGCGCTTCCGGTGGGACTGGTGAAGTATTGTTTCCACGCGTTCTGGCGGAAACCATAGTTCTGGTCCAGCTCGATCCGCATACTGTCCAGCAAACCGACGCTGACCGGCCCCGGGCCGCAGTCCTGCAGGTGGCAGTTTTGCCCGATGGCCCGGCGCATGATTTCAAAACCATTCCGGTAGGCCATGGCCCGGGTCACGGTTGGATCGTAATAACGGTGGGCCGACAACAAAGACCAATCCACAAAATCCACCTTGATCATCTCGTAGCCCCACTTGTTCGCCAGGGTATCGAATAAATCGGCCATCCACGCCGCGGCTGCAGGATGCGTGATATCCAATCCGTAGCGCTTGGGCTTCTCGTTTTGGGCCCAATCGGAATCTTCGCTGGGCCAGGGGCCCACTCTCTTGAGCTGGCCATCCGGATGGCGAAGAAGCCACTCGGGATGCTTTTGAAAAACTTCCGTCGGTTCCGAGATAACATACGGGGCGATCCATATCCCCGGCTTCAATCCCAATGCCCGAATGCGGTCCGCCAGCCACTTCATGCCATGGGGGAACCGGGCATTACCCTCCCATTCTCCATGCCAGCGCTGAAATCCTTCATCCACCTGGATATATTCAAGTCCCAATGGCTTGAGCATCTTGGCGGCAAACTCAGCATTTCGAAGCACTTCCTCTTCCGTGATATACTCAAAGGTGACAAACCAGTTGCACCAAGCATTAATCACGGAATTTACCCTCGCACCATGGAGCCTGCCCATCATTTCCGCATAGGTTTCCAGGGCCGTGTAAGGGTCGGGAGCGATGTTCAACAGGAATCGGCCGCTGCGAACCTCTCGGCCAGGTTGAAGTTCGAATCCCTTGGCCAGGACGGATTCGGCGATCAAAGAAATGGTGTCGCCGTCATCCCGACGGGCTGTGACTTGGCCCAATGCCACCTGGTTATCCACATAACCGCAGGCGAACCCCTCCTGCTTATAGCCACGAAACAGCCCAATGTTCCACCAACTCCTCAAGTTCTTTGCGTCAGGTTGGGCAAAGTCGGCAACCGTGCCGGGGTCATAATACATCGGGCCATTGGTCAGAATTTTTGTGGTATCCGGCCAATGCAACGCACCTTCCTCTTCACGGGTTGCACAAATTGGCTCCAGGTTTTCCAGTATAATCGGTTGTACTGAAACATTTCGACAAACAGCCTCGACCAAGACCATCGGCCGGCCGTTAGGCAGATCCACGCGCAGTTCAAAATCCAACTGGTGTTTTTCATCCGTTGACCGGATCAACAGCCGTTGTCCTTCTCCAAAATCATCCTTGATCCGCAGGGATTCGACGGTATGCCGATAGGCCGGTTCTTTTGTTGTTCGGAAACCTTGGCTGGTATGGGCTCGAACGATAGCGCCGGAAAGGAATGCTCCACCGCCATGCCTCCAGATGGAAAGCGATCCCGACTTCGTATCGAAGGCAATAGAGAACATGTCGTTCTCCATCTGGGGTGTGGGTCGTTCATCAGAAAACGCCTGGGTGGCAGAGTGGGCTGCTAGGGGCAGAACTGTACCCGTACAGGCCAATGTCTTCATGAAAACTCGCCGATTGAATAAGCTATTCATAAGGGACACGATACTGCGAAAGAACCCTCTTCGTCAAGAAGCTGTTTTATGTTTCTGTGAGATAACTGAAGGGTATCCCGATATGTTGGGTCTCAAATAAAATAAGTCACTGTGTACATCTTGCCCAAGGAAGGGCAAAGATCGGGAAATCCGCTTGCCAGATGGATGGGTGTTGTCATAGACTGTCGGTAATTGGAAATCCCGTTCCAGGATGACAATGGGTTGGTTGCATTCGAAATTGGAAAATCGTACCGACGGGGAAAGTAAGAAACACACAGATCGAAAGGAGCGGATTGCGATGAAATGGAAAACGGATGACGGCGGATGGAGCCCGTATCTGGCCGGGGCGCTGTTGGGGGTGCTGGCTATCGCATCGGCGTTTGCCACAACCAAGTTCCTCAAGAAAACCAGCTTTCTGGGCGCGTCGACGACCTTTGTTCGGGCGGCCGGCCTGATCGAACAGACCGTCGCGGCGGAACATGTGGCCGCCAACGAGTATTACACCAAGGAAAAGGTCCGCGTGGATTGGCAGTTCATGCTGGTGCTGGGCATTTTCATCGGGGCGCTGGTCGCCTCGGTTTCGGATGGGAGCTTTCGATTCGAAAGCGTCCCGCCGACCTGGGAAAAACGATTAGGGCCGTCGATTGTAAAACGGGCGATCGGGGCGATTATCGGCGGAATTATTGCGATGATCGGGGCCCGGATGGCCGACGGCTGCCCGAGCGGACACGGACTTAGCGGCATGATGCAGCTTTCCGTCAGCTCGTTTGTAGCGCTGGGGATGTTCTTTGGCTGCGGGGTGCTGGTCGCTCATCTGGTGTATGGAAGGAGGTCGGCATGACTACGGAACAAGGACTGGGTCTGATCACGGGAATCCTGTTCGGTTTCCTGCTGCAAAAAGGCCGCGTGCTTCGCTTCGACAAACAGGTCGGGGCTATGTTGCTCAAAGACATGACGATCTTGAAATTCATGCTTTCGGCGATTTTGGTCGGGATGGTCGGGATCCTGATTTTGTCGAATGCCCAGATCATCACCCTGGGCCATAAGCCGATGAACCTTGGCGCGGTGCTCGTGGGCGGCGGATTGTTTGGAATCGGGTGGGCGGTCATGGGGTTTTGTCCCGGCACTTCGATCGGGGCCTTGGGGGAAGGACGCTGGCACGCGATTTTCGCCATCCTCGGGATGCTGGCCGGGGCCGCGATCTACGCCGAGATCTATCCGATCTGCAAGACCAGCGTGCTGGCCTGGAAGGATTTCGGCAAGATAGGTTTGCCCGAAACACTCGGCGTATCACCATGGATTATCGTGGCGGTGTTTTGGGCG
>PMBP01000103.1:0-215 GCA_003152975.1 Phycisphaerales bacterium
ACGGCGGCGACGCGACGCTGTTCGTGATCCAGGGCATGCGGGTCGAACAGGACCCGTCGCTGCTGAAGAAAAAATCCGACAACAAGGAATTCGCCATCATCATGGACCGGCTGGCCGAAAGCTGCCGAAAGAGTTCCGACCGCTGGACGACGGTGGCCCAAAATCTTATCGGCGTCTCGGAGGAAACGACCACGGGCGTTCATCGGCTCTACCAG
>PMBP01000103.1:220-13297 GCA_003152975.1 Phycisphaerales bacterium
CTGGCCGACGGCATCAAGCGGGCCACGGGCGTGATGGTCGCCGGCAAGACCGTCGTGGTCTGCGGCTATGGCGATGTCGGCAAGGGTTGTGCCCAGTCGATGCGGGGCTTCGGCGCCCGCGTGCTGATCACGGAGATCGACCCGATCTGCGCCCTGCAGGCGACGATGGAGGGTTATCAGGTGACCACGATGGACCAGGCCGCGCCAATCGGCGACATCTTCGTCACCGCCACCGGCTGCTGGGAAGTCATCAGCGGCCAGCACATGGAACGGATGAAGAACGAGGCGATCGTCTGCAACATCGGCCACTTCGACAGCGAGGTGCAGACCAGCTATCTCGAAGGCAACCCGCGATGCAAGCGCGAGACCATCAAGCCGCAGGTGGACAAGTGGACCCTCAAGAGCGGCCGCTCGATTATCCTGCTGGCCGAGGGCCGGCTGGTCAACCTCGGGTGCGCGATGGGCCATCCGAGCTTCGTGATGAGCNNAAGAAACTCGACGAGGAAGTCGCCCGCCTGCATCTGGGCCGGCTCGGCGCCAAGCTCACACGCCTGACCAAAGAACAGGCCGACTATCTGGGCATCTCCGCTGACGGACCCTATAAGCCGGACCATTACCGATATTGAGAGACAGAATACAGGATTTAGGATATAGGTTATAGAAACAAAAAGGGCACGCCTGTATCGCGTGCCCTTTTCATTTTGTCATGCGAGCCGCTTATCGATACAGCGTCGGATTCTTCTTCCAGTCTTTGTCCTTGTCGAAGCCGTAGTCCACTACGCGGGGCCGCCGCTCGCGAAGCCGCACGGATTCCAAGCCGAGGTAATATCCCTTCGACAGGCCGTTCTTGCCGACGCATTCCAGCCGAAGCTTGTACTCGCCGGGCTCCGGCCAGAAATCCAGCAAATGGATTTCCCGCGTGTTCACGCCGCTGCTATACAGGTCCACAGGCCCGCCAAGCTTGATCCCGTTGAGCGTGATCTGATAAATCCCGAAATCGTCGCTGGTCGTGGCCTTGACCAGGAGTCGCTTGGGTTCCTTTTTTTCCACGGTGAAGGGAATCTCGACCCAGGCGTCCGCCGCTTCGGTGGGCTGATATAACAGTTGCGCCTGGTCATACTGTTCGATAGTCTGCGTGGACGCGTTGCCCTTGCCGTGGCGGGCCGCATCGGTAAAGCCGTTGGCGAAGATGATGCGGTCGAGATTGGGCAGCTTGCGATCTTTCGCGGTCGGGACGGGGGCGTTGAAGGTCGGCGTGCCCGTCTGGTACCAAAACGCGACCGACGAATAATCGTCCTGCCGCTGGTTCCAACTGTCGCTGATGTTCTTGGGGTTTTCATCCGGTGAAATCCATCCATAATGTTCGAATGTCACGCGGATGCCCTTGGAAAAGACGATCGGGTCCTGGATATGCCAGCGGTACGCGCAGGTATGGCTTCCGACGATGCCCCACTCGTCAAAGTAGCCGACGCCGAAGTAGGGCGTGCTGGTCTTTTTGAGACCCCAGGCCGAAAGGAAATAATCCTCCGTGCCCGTGCCCCAGATGGAGGCGTCCGATTCGCCGTCGATGTATATTTTTTCATCGCCTTCGCCGAACCACGAGGGACTCCGCGTGCGGACGCTCAGGACCGTGCCGACATAGTGCCCCTTGCCCTGCGTGTCGAGAATGAGATAATCTTTCCCTTGTTCATTTGGATATTCCTGACGGTAGCGGGCGTAGAAGTAGGGCGTGTCCTCCGGCATCGAATCAAGCTTGATCCAGTCGATGTTGAAGTACAGCAGACTGAGGGGCTTGTCGCTCTGGTTGACAATCTCGATTTTGGCATGTTTGCGGAACGGCATCCGCCAGAAACAATTGTACGAGTCGGCGTCCTCCACGATCACCGGAAGCGAAATGATCTCGGTACGGATACCGAATCCGCACGCGAAGAAATCGCCGACCGGCGCCTCGACCGACGGCGTCGTCTGGTCGTCCCAGGTCATCCGCAGCAGCATCTCCTGGTGATTGGCCGATCCGGCCTTGGCCCAGTCCTGCACCTCGGGCCCCAGAAAGGTGATCCAGATATGCGTGATCGCGCCGGGACCTTCGCGATCCATCAGGACCTTCGTCTGGCCCGGCGGTACGCTCTTGTTGTCCGAGTTGCTGTTGGGGTCCGGTTTGCCGTTGGGGTCGAATTTTCCATCCGGGCCGATGCGGTGCGTCGAGCTTTCCCGCATACTGCGGCCGACCTGCGGCTTGGCCAGATCGGCCAAAAATGTGGCCGGCGCCGCGGCTACCCACAGCAACAGGACCGTAACGCAAAACCCCACCTGTAACTTCGCTTTGGATTGAATGGACATGGTTACCTCCGGGTTCTGAAATCTCATATCGTTACTTTTCAGAGCTGCTTTGATTTGTGATGGCCTTGGCGGCCCCGATCCCGCTCGAGATCGGCTCGCCCGCTTTCGGCCAGCCGTTGTCCCAGGCGATCGGGCGGATCTGCAGGACGGCGATCCCCTTTCGCTGTGCGTCGTAGGTGTGGTGTACCAGAAAATCCCCGCCGGCCGTCTGAAGGATGCTGTTGTGGCCCGGCCCTCTCCAGCGATCCTGCCCGGCCAGCACCTGCATCGCGCCGCCTTCGAGCATGGGTTTCCCCTGATCGTCCGCGTACGGCCCGGTCACGCGATCGGCCCGGCCGACCATGATCCGGTAGGTGCTATCCACGCCCTTGCAGCAGTTGTCGAAGGAAACGAACAGGTAATACTTCCCGTCGCGTTCAATCAGGTAGGGGGCCTCGATCGCCGTGTTTCCCTTGCGCTGGGCCAGATGCAGGATCGGCGAATCGGCCGACTTCCGCTTGCCCGTGGCCGGATCCAGTTCGCTCATGTAGATGCCCTCCCAGAACGAGCCCCACGCCAGCCACACGCGCTTATCCTTGTCCTCGAAGGCCGCCGCATCTATCGCGTTAAAGGGCGTCCGGTCGGGCGACGAATCCAGCACCATTCCCTGGTCCTCCCAGCGATACTTCGGGTCCGCCGGGTCCAGCGTGGCATTGACGGCCACGCCGATGGACGACCGCTGGCTGCCAAAGGTGGACACGGAATAATACAGGTAATACCGGCCATGAAAATATGAAATATGCGGCGCCCACAACCCCCGGCTCCCGGGGATCGCTTCGCGGGACCATGCCGGCGAACCGTCGGGAAACACCATGCCGAGCTGATCCCACGCATACAAATCGACGGACCTGCGGATCGGAATCCCCCGGCCGGTACAGAACACATAAAACGCCCCGTCGGCGGCGATGATATGCGGATCGTGGACCCGCTCGACGGCCCCGATCTGGGCCCCGGCCTGCGACCGGCAACACGCGGCCAGAATGATAACGCCCCACATCCAACGGTATCTTTGCATTGCCATTTGATGGTTCCCTCTTCTGAGTGGCTCGCAGGCATCATACTCCGGAAAGCCATGTCTGGCAAGTGCCGCGATTCTTCCGGTTGACCTTCCGTCTCAATGGTCTATACTATGGGCGTTTTGGATAGGGTACGGACGATGTGGGAACATTTTGCGCATCAGGCGGATATCGGGATCCGCGGAGTCGGCTCGACGATGGATGAGGCCTTCGCCGAGGCGGGGGTTGCCCTGATGGCCGTCATCGGCTCGCCGGACAAAGTCCGCCCGACAAAGCAATGCGTCCTCGCCTGTCAGGCCGACGATCCCGAGCAGCTTTTCGTCGATTGGATCAACGCCCTGATCTTCGAGGTCGCGGCTAACCATTGGTTCTTCTCGCGATTTGCCGTGACCATCCGCGATGGCAAGCTGTCCGCGACCGGCTTCGGCGAACCGATCGATCCCGAGCGGCACGAGACGGCCGTCGAGCCCAAGGCCGCAACCTATCTGATGCTGGAAGTCCGGCAGCGGCCGGACGGTAACTGGATCGCTCAATGCGTGGTGGATGTTTAATCCGGATATTTCACAAGAGTCTTGTTTTGGGCGTTTCACTATGGACCGAAAACTCGTCAAGCAAAAATCCGAATACCGCTGGATCGTCGAGCGGGCCGGAGCGATGAAGGTCGATGGCGTGATCTTCGCCTCCGAATCGCTGATCGCCGGAATGGACAACAAGGTCGTCGAACAGGTCCGCAATGTGGCCGCTCTGCCCGGCATCGTTGGCGCCTCGTACGCGATGCCCGACGCCCACTGGGGCTACGGTTTTTGCATCGGCGGCGTTGCGGCTTTCGACCCTGACGCCGGCGGAATCATCTCGGCCGGCGGTGTGGGCTTCGATATCGCCTGCGGCGTGCGGACCCTGCACACGGGCCTCAAACTCCGCGATTTGGAAGGGCGGCACGAGCTGTTGGCCGACCTTCTCTTCCGCAAAACCCCCGCCGGCGTCGGCAGCACCGGACGGATCAAGTTGAGGCCCGCGCAGCTCGACGAGGTCCTCGCCAATGGTGCACCCTGGGCCGTCGAGCACGGCTACGGCCTGCCCGACGACCTTCGTTTCATCGAGTCCGGCGGCCGCATGCCCGGCGCCAATCCCGCCAAGGTCTCCGACCTGGCCAAGCAGCGGCAGGCCGAAGAGATGGGCACGCTTGGTTCGGGCAATCACTACCTCGAGGTTCAGCAGGTCGTCGAGATTTACGACGCCGAGGCCGCTGCGGCCTTCGGCATCGAGCCCGACGACATCAAGATCAGCATCCATTGCGGCTCGCGCGGCCTGGGCCACCAGGTCGGGACCGACTACCTCAAGAGCATGGCAAGCTGTGCCCGGCAGATGGGCATCGAGCTGCCCGAACGCGAGCTGGCCTGCGCCCCGCTGTCCAGCGATGTCGGCCAAAGCTATCTCGGCGCGATGCGCAGCGGCATCAACTGCGCCCTGGCCAATCGCCAGATCCTCACGCACCTGGTGCGGGAGGTGTTCGACGAATTCCAGCGGTCCGCCGCGATCCGTCTGCTCTTCGATGTCTCGCACAACACCTGCCAGGAGGAGACCCACACCATCGACAAAAAGCCGCGCCGCCTGTTCGTTCATCGCAAAGGGGCCACGCGGGCCTGGGGCCCCGGCCATCCGGGCCTGCCCGCCGAATATGCCCGCGTCGGCCAGCCGGTCCTGATCGGCGGCACGATGGGCACCGCGTCGTACATCCTCGTCGGCACGGCCGAAAGCGAACATATGGGCCTCAGTTCCTCCTGCCACGGCGCCGGCCGCAACATGAGCCGCACCGCCGCAACCAAACAATGGAACGGCAAGGACATCGCCCGCCAACTGGCCGGCCGCGGCATCCTGATCCGCACGCGGTCGATCCGCGGCGTGGCCGAAGAGGCCCCGCAGGCGTACAAAGATGTCAGCGAGGTCGTCGAGGTCTCACACAATCAAGGGCTGGCGCGAAAGGTCGCCAAACTTGTGCCGCTGATCTGCATCAAGGGCTGACGCGGATATATCGGTTACTCAGGAGGAGGAATGGATCCAATTCGCCGACAACTCGAATGGCTCGAAGGCCAAACCGATTCGGGCCCGGCGCTGCTGCGATGGGCCTCAGCGCATCCAATGGTTTTTCCGGCGATCGGACTGATGGTCGGTATCGCCGTTCAAACCTTGCGCCCGATCCCGTACGGCCTTTGGCTGTTGACCGCGGCAATTCTCCTGGCCGGATCCATTATCGCGCTTCTCCGCAATCCACGGCGACAAACGGAAATCCTCTCCATTGCCTGTGCCCTGTTGTGCGTCTGCCTCGGCGGATTGCGGTTGATCGCCTTTTGGCAGCCCGGGACCAACGATATCCGCCACTTCGTCGGCGACGAAAAGTCCATCGCCTCGGTTCGCGGCCGGGTGGTGGGCGAGCCGTTCACGGCCGACAAGGATAGCTGGGTCTTCGGCCGCTTTGCGTTTTCCGGGGCCGGCTCGACGCTGTACCTGCGGCTCAGCGAGGGCCTGACCGCCGCCGGCTGGCGGCCGGTCAGCGGGACCATCCGCGTCGATTGCGGCGAAACACTCGAGCATGTCCACGGCGGCGATCGCGTCGAACTGTCCGGCCGGATCAGCCGCCTCAACGGTCCGATGAATCCCGGCCAGTACGACCTCAAGAAGGCCCTCTCGCGGCGGGGCATCTTCCTTGCCGCCTCCGTTAAATCCGCGCAAGGTATTCGTGTTCTGTCCGCCCCGTCCGATCGATGGTTTTCTGCGGGCCTGCTGCGGCTCCAGCAGATCGCCAACTCGGCCCTCGTCGATGACTCCATGCTCGGTGAACCCGCCGAGGCGATGGTCGCCGCCCTGGTCCTCGGCCAGACCCGCCAGATCGATCCGGCCGTTTATGAGGCCTTCCGCCGCACCGGGCTGGCCCACTTCATCTGCCTGTCGGGGATGCAGATGGCCATTCTGGCCGGGTTCCTCTGGAAGCTCGGCCGCGCCGTCCAGATGAACAAGCGAGGACGGGCGGCAGTAACCCTTGTAATATCAATATTATACATCCTGATTGTCCCGTCAAATCCCGCCACCACCCGGGCCGGCGTGATCTGCTGGTTCTTCTGCGTGGCCATGCTGGTCCGTCGCGTGCCTGACTCGAAGAACACCCTGGCCCTGGCGGCCGTCGTGATGCTCCTGTTCCGACCGACGGACCTGTTCAACATCTCCTGGCAACTGTCATTTTCCACCGTCGCCGGAATTCTGCTATTCGACAAGTCGATGCGCAATCGCCTGCTGGCCCTGACCACCGACCGATGGGCCGCCTTCGCGAAGGCCCGTTCGTCCGCGGGGCTGCGATGGCTCCTCTACGACGGCCCGACCGCCGCGATCCTGATGCTCAGCATGGGCCTGTCCGCCTGGCTGGCCGGATCCGGCGTGATGCTCTATCATTTCGGCACGATCACCCCGTGGGCCAGCGCCTTTACCGTCATGGTCAACCCGCTGGTGCTGGGCATCACGGTCCTGGGCTTCCTGAAGATCCTCGTTATCGCGTGGCTTCCGAGCGTGTCGATGGTGCTGGGCGTGATTCTCGCGGCATTGTCCGACACGATGACCTGGGCGACGGAGGTCCTCTCCAAGATCCCGCTGTGTCAGATCAGCATCGGGCAGGTCGGCATCAAATGGATCGCGGTCCTGTATTGCCTGATGATGGCGATTGCCTGGTGGCCGTTGCGGTGGGGGGGCCGGCGTCTCCTTCGACCCTCTCTGGCGTTGGCCATCGTGCTTCTGCTGTCGATCCTCCACGGCAGGCGTTCCCCTTCGGACGCTCTGGAGATGACCTGTCTGGCCGTCGGCCCCGGTCAGGCCATTGTCCTGCGGCTGCCCGGCGGCCAAACCTGGCTGATCGACGCCGGTTCGCAAACCTCGCCGAATATCGGCCAGCGGATCGTCCAGCCGTTTCTGCGTCAGACCGGGATCGACCGCCTCAAGGGCGTGATCGTCAGCCACGCCGACACCGACCACTTCAACGGCCTGCCGGAAATCGCGGCGGTAACGCCCATCGGCAGCATCCGCACCAATCGGGCTTTTCTGGACAAGGCGCAAACGCTCTCGGGGGCCGGATTCCTGCGACAATCGGTAGAGAAAGTGGGGTTACCCCTCGACGACATCGCCTCCGCTGACTTGCCGGTTGCAGGAGTAACGATCCACCCCCTGTGGCCTCCGCAGGGGCCGGCCGATCCGACCCTGTCGGACAACGACCAGTCGGAAGTGCTCCTGGTGGAATTCGCCGGACGCAGGATTCTGATTTGCAGCGACATCGAGACGACCGCCCAATCCGCGCTGCTGGTCCGCTACCCGGGCTTGAAGGCCGATGTGGTCATCGCCCCGCATCACGGCTCGGCCGCGACGCTGCAATCCTCCTTCCTCTCGACGCTGGCTCCCTCCACGGTGATCGTCAGTTGCGCCGCCTCGCGTACGGCCGCCGCATGGCAACCCTCCGATCCGTCAATGGCGGCCTGGTACACCGGCCGCGATGGCGCCGTCACCACAACGATAAAAGCCGATGGCACAGTTCGCACCATCGGCTTTGTATGCAATTCAGGCAGGGAATCCCCGAAAGGGGAGTAACGCCTGCAACAATTAACTCGTTACCGCATGTGGACGACGACTTCGACGCGGCGGTTCTTGGCTTTTCCGGCCGCCGAGGAATTCGGAGACACCGGACGGCTTTCGCCGCACGCGACCGCGCGAATTTCCTTGGCGGGCGTGCCGTGGGAAACCATATACCGCAGGACCGTCAAAGCTCGTTCAGCCGACAGTTCCCAGTTGTCCTTCCATAGCTTGGCGGATTTCTGGATCGGGTCGGTATCGGTATGGCCGACGACATCGATACCCTTGCCGGCATAGCGCTGCTGGAGAACCGAATGAATCTTGTCCAGCTCGCTGATCTCGCTCTTGCGAAGCGTGGCCTGGCCCGGAGTGAACAGGATCTCGTTGGACAGCGTCACTGTGATCGTCCCGGCCTTGGCGTCAAAGGCGACATCCATACCCTCAAAACCCGTGGCCTTGTCGGCGGGCTTGGCGCCGCTGCCGATCTGCTTTTGCAGCTCGTCGATGGTCTTCTGGCTCTGCGAAAGCTGCTGGCCGAGCTGGGCCTTCTCGGCCGACGAGCTGTCCAGCGAGGCCGTGCAATTATCATACAGCCCCTTGAGGTTCTGATGCTCGACATCCAGACCTTTGTACTTTTGTTCCCAGTTCGTGCAGCCCGTCGAGACCATCATCCCGGCTACCGCAACGGTGACCCACAGCATGTTCTTCATATGAGACCTCCCAATTGTCAAAATCCGATTCCTATCGTTAGAACGACCGCCAACAAAACAATCGCGACCAGTAATCCCAGAACCAGTCGTGTGCTATCATAACCAGCCCCACGGCCAATGACAAGAACGGTCCGTAAGGAATTTGTCGTGTTTTTCGAGAGAGCCATTGGACGCTCGCCCACACCAGCCCGAAAAACGGCGCCACGAAAAACGCCACGACGATCATCTCGGCCCCCAGCAGCGTCCCCGCCGCCCCCATCAGGTGGACATCGCCCAGTCCCATCGCCTCGCGGCCGAAGGCCAGTGTGCCCAAAATCCGCGTCACCCACACCACGCCGCAGCCGATCAGGTAGCCCCAGAGCCCGCCGAACAGGCCCGCTGCCATCGGGCAGGCCATGACCTGGTCCCAGCCCCGTTCGACAACCGGGATCCGCCGATACACCGCCAGCGTGATCATCGCACCCAACAATATCGGTGACAGAAAGACGATCTCTTTGAGAATTTCCCGGCGATGGGGGATAGTGTCGTCTTCCGGAGCGGCCGGATTCGCTTCGGTTTCCGGTAAAAACCCATCCTGGTTCGGGTAGCTGGGCTTGATAATCCCCTTTTTTAGTAACCCCAGGGCCACCGCCAGGCCCAGCATGGCCCCCAGCGTCAAAATCCCAATCACCGGCGAGGCGGACGGGAAAAGCTGAAAAGTCTTGATGATCTGCGGATTCAGAACCCACGGCGCTGCCGCCGATCCCGCTACGCCGACGACCGTCACAAACCAGCACAGGTGCAGCGGGATCACCCACAGCTCCAAGTCGATCGCGCTGGCCGCCAACAACGCCGACAACAGAATAATATGGCAGGCATACAGCAGCCATCCCCCATCCTTGAATCCCGTCAGGCCGATCGTATCCCCGTATCCCAGGCCGCGGATATCGGCCATGAAATAAATCGCGTACAATCCCAGGAACAACAGGGCCGTGACCAGTTCAATGGTCGGGTAGCGGATCGAAATCCTCATCCCGCAACGACGGCATCGGCCGCGAAGGAGGAGCCAGGACAGAATAGGGATATTGTCATGCCAGTGTATCAGGTTTCCGCAGCCCGGGCACGCCGACGGCGGACGGATCAGCGACTTGTCCCGCGGGAGCCGCCAAATCACGACATTGAGGAAACTGCCGACACAGGCCCCGAAGGCGAAAACGAAGATCAGCCAGGTCCATCCGGGCAATTCGAATTCGGTAATCCGTGCCAGGCAAATCCATTCGGGCGTTTCGATCATTTCGGGTCCATTCCGCGGCCGCTTAGCGACCGCGCTTCCGCGACGACTTGCCCCACGGCCCCTGCACGATCCCTGCCACCTTCATCGGAAGGCCGAACAGGCGGATGAATCCCGTCGCGTCCGTCGGATTGTACTCGGCGCCCATCTTGAAGCTGGCCAGATCCGCCCGGTACAAGCTCGTGGGGCTCTTCACGCCCGCCGGCGTGCAGCGGCCCTTGAACAGCTTGACCCGCACGGTGCCGGAAACATATTGCTGAGTGGCGTTGATGAACGCGTCCAGCGCCGTCCGCAGCGGGCTGAACCACTGGCCGTAATACACCATCTCCGCGTATTTCAGCGCGATCTGCTGTTTGAAGTGCATCGTCTCCCGCTCCAGCGTCAAGCTTTCCAGCAGCTTGTGGCCCGTCGTCAGGATCGTGCCGCCCGGAGTCTCATACACCCCGCGCGACTTCATTCCCACCAGCCGGTTTTCCACCAGGTCCGCCTGACCCACGCCGTGCCTGCCGCCCAGGGCGTTGAGGGCCTCGATCAGCCGCACGCCGTTGATCGACTTGCCGTTGAGCTTGACGGGGACCCCTTGCTCGTAGCCAACCTCGACATATTCGGCCTTGTTCGGCGCCTTCGAGACCGGCCGCGATATCACGAACAGGTCGTCCTTCGGCTCGTTCCACGGATCTTCCAGGTCCGCGCCCTCGTGGCTGATGTGCCACAGGTTGCGGTCCCGCGAATAAATCTTCTTGACGCTCTGCTGGATCGGGATCCGCCGTTCCTTGGCGTATTCCACCGCCGCCTCGCGGCTGGTCAGCGTAAAGTTCGGGTCCTTCCACGGCGCGATGATCCGCAACGACGGATCCAGCGCCATATAGGTCAGCTCGAACCGCACCTGGTCGTTGCNNGTTGCCCTTGCCCGTCGCGCCGTGAGAAACGGCCGTCGCCCCCTCGGCGTGCGCCACCGCCACCTGCTTTTCGGCGATCAGCGGCCGGGCGATGCTGGTGCCCAGCAAATAATCGTATTCGTACAGCGCCCCCGACTTCAGCAGCGGCCACAGGTACTCCTCCACGAACTCCCGGCGGAGGTCCATCACCACGCACTTCACGGCGCCGGTGGCCAGGGCCTTCTTCTGGATGCCCGTCAGCTCGTCGCCCTGTCCCAGTTCGGCGGCAAACGCCACCACCTCGTACCCGTAAGTTTCCTTCAGCCACGGCAGGATCACGCTGGTATCCAGTCCGCCGCTGTACGCCAGGACCACCTTTTCCGCTTTGGGTTTCGCCATCGAAGTATTCCTAATATTACAAATCCAGAATAATTGCTATCGACGGGTTGCCGTCTTGGGTTTCTCGGCTGCCGCTCCGCCCGCCGTCGCGTCCGGGATCACCAGTCGCATCCCCGGCTTGATCTTTTCCGGCGCCTTCAGGATTGTCGAGTTGGCCTGCAGGATTTTCTGCCACTGCGAGCTGGTGCCGTAATACCGCTGCGAGATTTTCGACAGCGTCTCGTCCGCGGCGACCACATGAATCGTTTCGGCCGGCCTGGGCTTGGCCGGTTCGGTCGTCCCGCCCGCAAAGGGCTTGCCCGTCGGCTCGACCGGCTTGGGTTTGGCGTCCCCGGCAAACGGCCGGATGATCGACCCATCCGGCTCGCCGGCTTTCCGCTCCGGAATCACCAGACTTCCCGGCTTGCCGACGATCGGCGTGGGCGGCTCATACACCGTCCCCGGCCCGCCGGCATCGAGCATATTCTGCCGGACGCGGTCTTCCACCGACGCCCCAGGCCACAGCGACAGCGCCACCGTCGCGCAGATCACCACGCCGACTCCGATCAGCATCCCGATCTTCAAGTCCCGTCGCATGGCCTTCGTTCCCCGGCGCGTCCGGTCGTGCTGCGCGCCTCTTAGCGTTTCGCTTCCGCCTTACCCTGGCCGATCAACAGCAGCGGCGAGGCGATGGCGATCGACGAATAAGTGCCGATAATGATCCCGACAAACATCACGAAGTTGAAGTCCCGAAGCCCCACGCCGCCCCACAGGTACATCACCAGAAGCATCGTCAGCGTCGTCACGCCGGTCAGCAGGGTCCGCGACAGCGTCTGGTTGATACTATCCGACAGCATGAAGGTCGTCACCGTACTCAGCCGTCCGCGGTTTTCGCGGATTCGGTCGAACACGACGATCGTGTCGCTGACCGAGTAGCCGATGATCGTCAGCACGGCGGCCATGATCGTCATGTTCAACTGGAAACCGCAGATATGGCAGATACCGATGACCATGGCCGCGTCGTGAATTGTAGCCACTACAGCGCCCAGTCCGAAACCGAACTCGAATCGGATTCCGATATAGATAACCATGGCGATCATGGCCCACGCCAATGCCCAGAACCCCTTTCTTTTCAGCTCCTTGCCAACCTGGGGCCCCACATCATCCTGCTGCATTACCTTGAAATTGGCCCCCGGGAACTTGGCCGTCAGGGTGCTCACGGTCAGATCCGCCTCGCCCATGGTGGCGACTTTTACCATCAGCACCTCTCTGGCGCCGCCCTCCATGGCGCCCTGGTACTGGATCATGTTATCGCGCACGCCGGCGGCCGCCAGAGAGGAACGGATCGCTTCGACGTTAGGTTTCTGGTCGAAACTCACCGTCAGAGAAGTGCCGCCTGTGAAATCCGTCCCCAGCACGGTCGTAAGATCCTTTCTCCCATGCACCATCATCAGGGTCCAGGACGTGACAATCAGGATGATCGAGACAGACAACGCGTATTTCCACAGACTCATGAAATCGATCTTGGTCTCTCTGATAGCTGAGAACATCTTCAGCCATTTGGTATCCACCGTCCGAGCCCCGATGGCGTCAAAGCACATACGCGTCACGATGACGGCCGTATACAAGTTGATCAACAGGCCGGCTGTCAGGGTGATGGCATACCCGCGGACAGATCCCGTGCCGACCGCGAACATGATCACAGCCGTGATAATGGTGGTCATGTTGGAGTCGAAGATCGCCGTAAAGGCCCGCGTGAATCCGGCATCGACGGCCGCCTTGAACCCTTTGCCGGTGCGCAGTTCCTCGCGCATTCGTTCGAGGATCAGCACGTTGGCGTC
>PMBP01000521.1 GCA_003152975.1 Phycisphaerales bacterium
ATCGGGACTCGGTGGCTGCCACCCGGACGATACACAAGCGGGGACGCATGTGCTACGGCTGGATTCCCGGGTGCGCGGGAATGACCCTTCGACAAAGCTCAGGGACCGGGGGCGGATGTCGTCCGCCCCTACTTCAATTCGATTTCGCGGACGACCAGCCACTCCGTCTGATTTTTGGTGCAGCGGATGCGAACGGCCTTGACCGTGCGGCCGTTGAGCTTGGCGTATCCCAGCCCATCGCGGAATTCCCCGACGGCGTCGAATTTCTGGCCGTCCTCGGACACCTCCACCACGCCCTCATACAGCCGACCCTGCTGGACCTGCTCGGAACCGGTCAGGACCCCGATTTCCTGCAGGGCGGCCGGCTGGTCGAGGGTAATCGTCATTTGATCGCCGGCCTTGGTTTCTCCGGATGCCCAGAAATAGCTGTTCTGGTCGCCGTCGAAGGCCCGTTCGGGCAGAAAGGTCTGGTAGGTCTTGAGATTGGTCTGGATCTTTGCCGGCCGGGCCAGCGCCGGCGGCTTGGGAAAGTAAACATCCATAATGCGCCGGATCTGCGTGGCCGCCTCGCTGGTGGGGGCCGCATCGAGGGCCTTCTGCAAACTCTCTTTTTCGCCGGCCGCGTCGTTCAGGTAGTGCATGGTTTGTGCCCGGGCGAAGTACAGATTCTGGGCCTCGGCGCCGGTCGGTTTGAGGGCCTGGATGGCCGCGTCGATAATATCCCTGGCTCCGGCGTAATTCTTGCCGTCGAGGGCAACCTGGATCCGATTGAGTTGGCGGGTCAGCAGATATTTGTTTTTGAGCCCCGTCTGGTTCTGCGGGTCCAGTTCGATGATTTTATCGATTTGGTCCTGGTAGAACTCGGTAATGACCTGCGGGGGCAATTGCGACAGGCCCTGGTCGTAGAGTTTGGCACGGTCGGCAGGGGGGGTACCGGCTTTTCCCGCTGCGGCAAACAACTCGCGGATCTTGCGGCCGACCTGCTGAAGGGTGGTCAGGTGTTCGAGGTATTTGTCGGGACCGCCCTCTTTGTAGGCCGTCTGGGCATACGGGCGGCCGCGTCCGTCGGTCAGCAGGATCGTCGGATAGCCCTGCACACCGTAACGGGTCTGCAATTTCTGATTCCGAGCCTGCATAGCCTCGGTGACCTTGGCCTTGACCGGGTTCTGCGGAAAATCAAGAGTGACCAGAACGAACAACTTGCCGGCGGCTTTTTTGAACTCTTCCTTGCCGAAAACCTCATCTTCCAGCCGAACGCACCACGGGCACCAGTCCGAGCCGGTAAAGTTGATCAACAGGTCCTTGTTCTCGGCGATGGCCTTTTTGATCGCGGCGTCGTAGTCCTGCGTCCAGGCGTCATCGGCAATCACAACGGGTTTTTCCTGCTTGAGCGTAACGGGGGGCTTGGCGGCCACCGGCTCGGCGGCCGCATCCGGGGCTTTCGGCTTGGCGGCCGGAAGAATGGCCGTCTGGACCGGCACATCTTTGCTCTCGGGAATCACCACAATCGACGGTTTAGCGTCTTCGACTGCTACGGGCTTGGCCGGTTCCTGTGCCGCCGTAGGGATGGGTGCTGTCGCGGATTCGGCAGGTTTGACTTCCTGCGGAGAAGCGGACTGCACCGCCGCCTGCGGAGGCGGCGCCGCATCCTTCTTCCGGCATCCGGCCGAAACGGCCGCCAACAGACACCCCATAACCACGCCCGCGATCCATACGCGACAATTCATATCCGACTCCCGTGCCCGATTCAACGCTGTACCCGTCTCATAGGATCAGGGCTGTTTGTCGATGTATTTGAACTTCTGTCCGCCGATGGAGGCATCGACCATCAGTCCCTTGTCGGTCATGACAAACACGGCCATACCATCCTTGTAGTCGGCCTTGGCTGCTGCCCCGGCCTCGATCGCCACGGCTGTGGCCTGGGCCGAGAAGGTAAATTCGCCCGTGCGGAATCGGTCTAGATCTTTGAGATTCTGGAAGAAAATGATTTCGCGGAAGAACTCGCCGCCGAACGAGAAGCCCACCGTGGCCTGGGACAATCGGCAATAGCCGATCTGAGTGTCGGCCTGATAGACCTCTCCGGTGCCGCCGGCGCCGCCGATCCAGAGAGCGGCCTTGAAGAGCTTCGGCAGGACGGCATAGCCCACCGATTCCTTGAAATAGACCTCAATTTTCGGGTTCTTGGCCTTGAATGCGGCAATGGCTTCGGCAACCTCCGCCGACTGCACCGCCTTTTCCTCCGAGGTTTCCGGAACGGTTCTGCAACCCGCCGCTACCAAGACCGATCCCGTCAACGCAATCATCAAAATCCGTTTCATGCTTATGTCTCCTTACTTGAAGGTTAAATTCCTGATTTTCCGCCTTCACTATACCCCGGCGGTGCCGCTTCTGCAAGCGGGGATCAAAATCCCAATTCCCGGCCTTCGTGCAGGGCCAGACCGATTTGTTCGACGGATCCATGCCGGCCGTTGTACCATAGCAGCCATTGTTTGCCGTCGAAAACGGCGAACGGTTTATACACAGCGTCATGGTCCCATTGGTTCTGTCCGGGCCGCAAGATGGGATTGGCCGGGTGTCGCTGCCATCCGGTGATTCCGTCCCGCGACCGCGCCACGCCGATCTGGGCATGGTCCACATCACGAAAACCGATGTAAAACATCAGATACCATTGTCCATCCGGAATTACCTGACATGCCGTTACGCGCTGCCGCTCCCATGCGATGTCGGTTTTGGGCCGAAAGACGGGATTGGCCGGATGCCGGGTCCATCGAAGCCCGTCGGGGCTGGTGGCATAGCCGATGGCGTTGGGTTCGTACTGCTCGCCGCCGGAGTACCACATCCGATACAGCTTCATCGTCTCGTCATAGAGCACATGCGGGCACATCACCGCCGTAAGTTCCCACGGCTGCTCCGGCGACAGGA
>PMBP01000230.1:0-2704 GCA_003152975.1 Phycisphaerales bacterium
ACCATGCCGATGCCCATATTGAAAACGCGATACATTTCCTGCTCTTCGACGGGGCCGTGCTTCTGGAGGAAGCGGAAGATCGGCGGGACCTCCCAGGCTGATTTGCTGATGACGACATTGCAGGTGGCGGGCACGACGCGCGGGATATTGCCGACCAGGCCGCCGCCAGTGATGTGGGCCATGGCGTGGACGACTTTTTTGACCTTGTACTGGCCGAGCAGCTTGACGATGGAGCGGACATAGAGCCGCGTGGGGACCAGCAACGCCTTTTCGACGGAGATTCCGCCGAGTTCGTCGATGGTGTCGGTGATCTTCAGGCCCAGTTGCTTGAAGACGATCTGGCGGACGAGGGCAAAACCGTTGCTGTGGATGCCGCTGGAGCCAAGGCCCAGGACGACATCGCCGCGGCGGACGGCCGAGCCGTCGAGGATGCGTCCGCGATCGACGATGCCGACGGCAAAGCCGGCCATGTCGTATTCGCCTTCGGGATAGATGTCGGGCATTTCGGCGGTTTCGCCACCCAGCAACGCGCAATCGGACTGGCGGCAGCCCTCGGCGACGGCCTCGACCATCTCGGCGATCTCCGCAGGAACAAGCTTATGGATAGCCAGATAGTCGAGAAATAGCAGCGGTTCGGCGCCGATGACCAACACATCGTTGACACTCATGGCAACCAGGTCGATACCGATGCAGTCGTACTTACCGGCGAGCTGCGCGACCTTGATCTTGGTGCCGACGCCGTCGGTCGAGGCGACCAGGACCGGCTGCTTGTAGTTGCGGCGGAACAGCTTTTCGTTGTAGTCCAGCCGCAGCAGACCCGCAAAACCGTTGGGCAGGTTGATCACGCGCGGACCATGCGTGGACTTGAGGGAATGGGTGATCCGCTCGACCATGCGGTCGTTGGCGTCGATGCTGACGCCGGACTGTTCGTAGGTGACGAAATCGTTCTTGGGCATGTCAGGACTCGACGGAATTAAACAGGAGCTTCTGATGGCGTTCCATCATGAATTTTCCGATCATGGTCATCACCGGTACGGGGTATTTTTCAGACCAGCAGGCGGTGCAGTAATGGTCCGGCGGCAGCGACATGCAGGACAGCAGTCCCGGCAGCGAGATGTAGCCGAGCGAATCGACCTGCAAAAAGCGACGGATCTCCTCGACCGTACGGGTGCTGGCGATCAATTCCTCCTTGGTGGGGAAATCGACGCCGTAGAAACACGGGCTGATGATCGGTGGACAGGCGATGCGGAGATGGACTTCGCGGGCGCCGGCCTCGCGGATCGAATGGACCTTGCCCTTGGTCGTCGTGCCGCGGACGACCGAGTCTTCGACCACGACGAGCCGCTTGCCCGCGACGGTCGCGCGGATCGGGTTGAGCTTCATCCGCACGGTCAGATCGCGGATCGCCTGCGTCGGCTGGATGAANNTCGGGCACGGGGATGACGACATCGGCATCGACGGGGTGCTCGATGGCCAACTGTCGGCCGCAGCGGATCCGGGACAAATGGACATTTTCACCGAAGACCATGCTGCTTTGCTTGGCGAAATAGACATGCTCGAAAACGCAGTGGGCGGGCTTGACGGTGCCGGGCGGAACGAAGAAACGGCTTCGCATTCCGCGGCGGTCCAGGGTCACGATCTCGCCGGGGGCAACATCGCGGAGATAGGCGGCGCCGATGGCGTCGAAGGCGCAGGTCTCGCTGGCAACCACCCAGGCGCCCTTCTCGGTCCGGCCGATGCACAGGGGACGGAATCCATAGGGATCGCGGGCGGCCTCCAGCCGATCGGAAAACAAAAACAGCAGCGAGTAAGCCCCCTGCAGATGGCTGAGGACATGGCCGAGGGGATCGGGCTTGTTCTGGTGCGAGGGCTTGGCCAGCAGGTGGATGATGATTTCGGTATCGTTGGTGGTCTTGAAGATCGCCCCGTGGGCCTCATACTCATCGCGAAAGAGGGCCGCGTTGATCAGGTTGCCGTTGTGAGCCAGGGCAACCGGGCCGTGAGAGAATTCGCACATGAAGGGCTGGGCGTTGACGAGGGTGCTCGATCCGGTGGTGGAATAGCGGACATGGCCGATGGCGAAGGGATTGCGCAGCCGCTCCAGGACGCCGTTGTCCTTGCGGAAAACGCGGGCGACCTGTCCCATGCCGGTGTGGCACTGGACGCTATCGCCATCGCTGGAGGCGATCCCGGCGGATTCCTGGCCCCGATGCTGAAGGCTGTGCAATCCGAAATAGGTTTTTTCCACGGCTTCAGGATCCCCGTAGATTCCGAAGATCCCGCATTCTTCTTTGATTTCTGGCATACGAGTATTCGTCCCCTTTTGAATACTAAAACCGTATGATACCAGAGGCGGGCGAGTGTGTCAATGGCGAACCGAAATGGCCGAACCGAATTGGCTAATCGGATAATCCGCCCGAATGGGGGTCCGAGGGCAGGAACATTGATGGCCCTGAAAATCCTTGATCCGAACCCATGAACTGCGTACAATTTACTTCGATGAAATCGGGGTTCCGATGGATAATGAATACACAATCGATATTTGGAAGGGAGTCGTCATGAAGACACAATTCAACCTCTTTATCCTACTGTCCCTGGCGGGGATTATCTCGGTGGCAGGGCTGGCGTTGGCGGCCGACAATCCCGTAGCCAAGCCGGCCCCGGACGCAAAAGCGGTCCCGGAACCGGCCAAGAAACTGCAGGA
>PMBP01000230.1:2736-2924 GCA_003152975.1 Phycisphaerales bacterium
CTGATCACCCATGAGCATTCCGATCATCTGGACCCCAAGGCCGTGGAGATGCTGCGAAAAGAGCAGACGGCCATCCTGCTGACGCAGGCCTGCGCCGACAAGGTACCCGGCGGCAAGGTCATCAAAAACGGCGAATCTCAGACGGTCGCGGACCTCAAGATCGAGGCGGTACCGGCGTACAACATCGT
>PMBP01000230.1:2990-3139 GCA_003152975.1 Phycisphaerales bacterium
GACACGGAGAATATCCCGGAGATGAAGAAGCTGGAAAAGATCGCCGTGGCGTTTTTACCGATGAACCTGCCCTATACAATGACGCCGGAGATGACGGCCGAGGCGGCCAAGTCGTTTAGCCCCAAGATCCTGTACCCGTATCACTACGG
>PMBP01000351.1 GCA_003152975.1 Phycisphaerales bacterium
TTCCTGTTTTTCGGTCGTCTCAAGCGTTCCAAATGCCAGGCAGCACGAAAATTGGAATTTTCCTCCAGTTCCCAGCGGTTCGGCCTGTTCTTTCCGGATGGGTTGCGAAACAAATATCGCCGTAAGTGGTTGAAATCAAAATAGTTACAATCTTGTCTGTGGGGGAATTCACGGGCAGATGTGAATTCTTGGCCATGCCTAAGCCATGCGGTGTAAACCATAAAGTCTTTCAGGGTAAGGGATTATAGTTTTTTTCATTTTTTGCCAAAATCCCTCGTTGCCCTTTTGTCGATAAGTCCTATAATACGCATCGAAATCTGTATTCTGAAGGTTCTTTATAGAACCGGATGGGTGAGCTAGTCGTAAAATTAAATGTTGGTGATCGATGATTTTTCTCATGTAGGATGAGCCGATTGCCGAAATGAAGAATGCAATAGTTTTCTCCCCTCCGGAAAACATCGGGCAGCTTCGGTTGCTTGATGTTTTCTTTTTCTCTCCGGTCAAAATATCTGGATCGTAAATATACACATAATTATTGTATAAGACAATACGAGCGGGGCGAATTTTGATTTGGGGGAGTTTATCGTTTGTGGCGAGGTTTTTTCGGGGCCTTGTCGCGGCTACTCGTCAGCGGCTCGACCGGGGCCAGACTTAATTGCCGCGCCACAACATTGACGGCCACAATCCGCACCGGCATCGGTTCGCCGAGATTGACCGATTCTCGCGAATACTGCCCGACGATGGCCTGATTCCGCTCGTCGTACTTCCACTCGTCCAGGCCCAGATGGCCGGGCTCGATCATTCCCTCGATGCCGTACTTGATGCACTGCACGAACACCCCGAAATTCGTCAACCCGCTGACGACGCCCTCGAGCGTGTCGCCAACATGCTTGGTGAGCATCTGTAAAATCAGAATCGTTTTCAGTTCGCGCTCGGCGTTGGCGGCCTGCTGCTCGGTCCAACTGATGTGTTTGCCGATTTCCATCAGCTCCCCTTCGGGCAGGACCTCTTCCAGACCGATCAGGTTGATCCGGTGTTCGAGGTAGCAGTGCAACAGACGATGCACCGTCAGGTCGGCATATCGCCGGATGGGGCTTGTAAAATGGCAGTAATGTTTCGACGCCAGGGCGAAGTGTCCGATATGCAGCGGCGAGTACTCGGCCTTCTGCAGGCTCCGCAGGATGAACATGTTCACGGCGAACGACGACGGCGATCCCTTGACCGAGGCCAGCAGGTCCTGGATGATTGCGCGATTCAGATCCCGCGGCACTTTCATTCCGCACAACCGCACAAACCGGCCCATCTCTTTTCGCCCGCCGGGACTGGGGTCCGGGTGTATCCGCCGAATGAAGGGCAATCGAAACCGATCCAGCAGTCCCGCCACGGCCTCGTTGGCCTCGACNNTCGACCATGAACATTTCGATGATGGTGTGCGGGTAGCTGTCGTCGGCCGGATGCGCATCGACCACATGGCCGTCGGCATCGTAGTCCAGTTCCGTTTCCGGAAGATCCAGGTGCAGCATCCCGTTCTTGGTCCGCCTCCGTTCGATGGCCCGCGCCAGCGTCTCCATATCCTTGACGAGCCCGACCACCTCGCCTGCAAATCCCCTGGTCCGGCCTTCGAGAATATCGTTGGCCTGTTCGTAAGTCAGCCGCGCGTCGGAGTTGATCACGCTATTGGCGAATTCCGATCCGAGGACCTTGCCCTGCGGGTCATAGGTGATATACGCCGTCTTGGTGAACCGTCGCTGGTTGGGCTGCAGGCTGCAGATGCCGTTGCTGAGGGCCTCCGGCAGCATCGGGATCACCCGCCCGGGCAAATACACGCTGTTACCCCGCTGTCTGGCTTCGACATCCAGGGGCGATTTCATCGGGATAAATGCGCACACATCGGCGATATGCACGCCCAGGACCCAGTTGCCGTCGCGGTCGCGCCTCAGACTGATGGCATCGTCGAAATCCTTGGCGTCCGGCGGATCGATCGTGATGATGACATCGCCGGTCGCATCGTATCGACCGTCGAGATTGTCCGGGTTGAAACCACCCGCCGCACTCCGGGCTTGGTCCAGGCACTCCTGATCGAAGTCCGTCCGCAGGTTGTACTGCGCCAGAATCGCCCGGATCTCCGTGTCGTACTGGCCGGCACGGCCGAGAACCTCCAGAATGACTCCCCGAGCCGGAAGGTCCTGGGCGGGAAAACTCAGGATTTCGAGGATCACCTTGTCGCCGACCCGCGCCCCCTTGGCCGTCACATCATCGACGATGACCGGCTCAAAGTATCCCTTGCCCTCGGGTTGGACGATCCACTCGCGTCCCTTCCGCTGCAGGGTGCCGACAAACCGGTTGTGCCCGCGTTCGAGGATCTCGGTGATCATCCCGGCGATCCGCTGTCGTCCCCCCTGATGGCCCTTGCGGACGATCTTGGCCACAACGGTGTCGCCGTCCATCGCATCGGCCGTGTCATGTGGACCAATAAACAGGTCGCCCTCGTTCGTCGGCTCCAGGAGCACGACGAAACCGAACCCACGGGCGTTGGCCCGGAAGGTCCCCGTCACGCGGTTGGACATTGTCGGCAGCAGGATCAGGTTCTTGGGCCCGACGGCGATCTTGCCCTGGGTCTGCAGATCCTTCAGTGCGGCGGCGAAATCGGGGTATTTTTCCTCGTTTACGGACAGTTTCTGTGCCAGCGCCGATCGTTTCAGAGGCGTATAGTCCTTCCTCCGAACGACATCGAGGATTTTTCGTTTCAGCGTTTCCATCGCGATCCACCATCCGAATTGCATCGGACTCGATCCGGACAAACAAAAGGCGTCCGGTCGATGTCTCTTTCATCGACCCGACGCCGATTCTCTACGCAAAACGGATCCCGACCGTAGCCGGGAATCCCATCAGGCGGTTTTGCCCTTGAGGGCGTTGACGCGCTTGGCCAGCCGGGATTTCTTCCGCGATGCGGTCTTTTTGTGCATCGTGCTGGTGGAGGAAACCTGGTCGAGTTTCTTGGTCACGAGCTTAAATTGTGCCTGGGCCGCTTCCGCGTTGCCCGCCAAGAGCAATTCATCAAGCTTCTTGACCTCGGACTTAACCTTGCTGCGCCGCGTCCGGTTGACCATCTTCTGCCGTTCATTTTGCCTTACCCGCTTCTTTGCCGATAACGAATGTGCCACTTGTGTCTCCTGTAATGTGAATAGTAACCTGCAAAACTATTTGCTTGCATTTCTCAGTTTTNNTCCGCTCGCGGACATCCCGATACCCGAAGTCCAACTGGGCCAGCTTCCGGTACAGTTCCATGGCCGTCTCGATCTGTCCGTGGGCTTCATGGCTTCGGGCGAGATTATACCGCAACTCTTTGGCGATAGGGCTATCTTTAATCTCGCAGGCCTCCATGCCCTGGTTAAAGATGTCGATGGCGTCGGTGTACCATCCCTTTTGAAAGAAACAGACCCCCACTTTGTCCAAGGCCAGGACCCGGTACCGCGGATCCTTCTGGGCTTCCTGGAACATGGGGATCGCCTCGTCGATTTTCTTGATCTGAAGCAACCGCATGCCGTATTCATACCGCATTTTCAGGTCAGTCGGATAGTTCTCCACGCACTGACGGAAATGGTCCAAACCGATGGCCAGCAGTATTTCCGTCGCCCGCGATAGTTTGGCCCGGAGCGTCTCGTTATCCGGGTCTTGTTTGAGGGCATCCTGAATGATCGTGATAATCGCCCGCAGCCGGCGCATTTTCAGTTCGCCTTGGTGCCGCAGGAAATTGAAGTTGCGGCTCTGATCGTAGGCGTCCTGGAGAACTTGACAGGCCTCCTCGTAGCCCTTATCGGTTTCCAGGTCAGCCAAGGCGTCGGCCAGACGAATCACATTGGCCTCCGATCCGATCTTCGCCACGGTCCGACGGGCCTCTTCTACGGCTCGAGCGCGAAAGTCCACCGTCTTGACCAGTGACTCCTGCGAGTGGAGTTGATCCTGCTTATCTTTGTCCAAAATGGCCTTACGAAAGTCACCCTCCTTGTCATAATGGCCCCGTTGCATCGTGTGCTGTGCCGACAGATCCCGCAATTCGTCGGCCAACGGTCCATCGCCGGGCCTGAGATCCACGGCCTTCTGGCAGGCCGACACCGCTTTGTCGAACAGTTCCAGCGATTTATAGGAATCCTTCAGCAGCAGATAGGTTGCCGCCGAGGGCTTGGGACTGGCGTTGGTGGCCTGAAAAACCAGGTCCGCTATCCAGGCCCCTGTTCGACGGAATCCCCCGGAAACGGCGGCCTTGATCATAGATTCGGCATAGGACAGATTGTCCGGATCCTTGGCCAGGAGATACTCGGCATTGAGCATCTCGTCCAGAGAAGTCTTGCCGCCCTTGTGTGTCATACGATCCATGATCGAGGGCTTTTTGCCTCCCTTGCCCTGGCGGATCAGCGAGAGCTTGCGAAGCGGGGCATGTCCCGCTTCCAGAGCATCGGGCGAGAGGCGCAACCCCTCCATGTACAGGTCGATGGCGTAATCGAAGTTGTCGGTATCGGCCACCTGTTCTGCACGCTGGAAGAAGGCCACGGCCTTTTCCAAACTCTCATCTCGGTCTTGTTCTGACATCCGGGTCGATCAAACTCCTTAGGGTTCCGGAAAACACAGTAGATTACCGATTAATGCCCGTTTTTGTCAACAAGATTTACTTGTAATCCTGTCCGGGGTGTGGTATGAAGGCGCCTTCGAACCAACCGACTATGCGGGAGATGACGAGTATGCTTTCGACATTGAAACAGAGCAATCCGAAAATCTACGACCTGTTGATGCAGGAGCGGCAGCTTCAGAGCGACTCTATTCGGCTGATTCCCTCGGAAAACTACGCTTCCCGGGCGGTTATGGAAGCCACGGGAAGCTGGATGACCAACAAATATTCCGAGGGTTATCCGGGCAAGCGGTATTACGAAGGCCAGCAGATTACCGACCAGATCGAAACCCTGGCTATCGAGACGGCCAAAAAGCTGTTCGGGGCCGACCATGCCAATGTCCAACCCTATTCCGGTTCCGTGGCCAACTTTGCGGCCTATACCGCTTTTGTCGAACCGGGCGA
>PMBP01000046.1 GCA_003152975.1 Phycisphaerales bacterium
TGGCTGGCGGCGGATCCGAGTCCGGGGAAATAGGCATTTTCGATTGAATAAAACACGGCCCTGACATACATCAAGGCCGTTTTATTTAGGTCGAATCCTGTATTAATTTATAGAAGGTGGGGTATATGGACAAACAAGAAGGATCTTGGAATTCTGAAATAGGGGGTTGTAGAGAGGACAGGAAAATGTTATACTGTTCGGAATCGTTCATGAACCTGTAATCCGGAATCTGTCCAAAGCGGGCTGTTAGCTCATTCGTCGATTGATAATCTTATCGAGGGCGGAGTGATGAATCGCATGAGGGCCATACCTGCGGGGAAGGAGATGGTTTGCGCAACATAGTGAGTTGCCCCCCGTATCGCTTGTGGGCTGTCATGGGCCTGATCGGCTTACTTGCCTGTAGCTGGAGACAGGCAGCGGGAGTGTCGTTCCACGGGCCGGGATTCTCCACCTGGGGCATTTCCTGTGACGATGTCGGCATCGCCGGGGGCAGCACGCTGACCGATGCGGTTCTTGTGCTGGAAGGAATTCGGCGATCGAGCCCTTCGGCCGATCTTCAGATTACCCTGCTCGGGAATCCTGTTCCTGGATTTCAGAATGCGATATTCCCGCAGACCGACCAGATCGATCTTGCGACCCTTGCCGCCGGCGATACGACAGATCGAATCGTTCTTTTTTTCAGCGGGATCGACGATCCTCAGTCGCCGGTTTGGAAAATCTTTCGTCGCCCCTTTGTGATGCCGCAGGCCGACGGATCGAAGATGGAGTACTCCTCGGCCACACTGGAGTTGATGGATATCCTCGGGACTGAGACAACATTCGGCCTGGGATTTCGCATGGAGGGAACCGGGACCGTCGAGGTCGATCGGATTTGGCTTCAGCTTTCCATACTTCCGTATCGGGGAACCGGCCAACCTCTGGCCAGGACCTACTCGCTGATCCAGGAGGAATTTGACTCCCCAAGTCTGACCGGGTGGTCCATTGTGGACCAGGGGGCACTGTATGCGCCCTCGGCGTGGAGCGTCATGGACGGCCAGCTTCGACAAGACAACAATACCTGCCAGCAAAACCTGCAGGCCTCGGCGGTGGACATGCTGGGGACCTTCGCCGTCTGTCAGGCCAGTCGGAAATTGGCCGACTTCCAGATGGCCGTGGACATTCGTTCGGAAGACGATGATGCCATCGGGATCATGTTCCGCTACCGCGATCCCTCGAATTACTATCGCTTCTCGTGGGACCAGCAACGCCGGATACGGCGGCTGGTCAAATGCAGCAACGGGCAATTTACCCTCCTGGCCCATGACGCCGTCTGGTACGAGATCGGCAAGACCTACCGCGTGGCCATCGTCGCCCGCGGACCGCAGTTTGCCGTGGCGATTGACGGAACGCCGATCTTTCACGCATGGGATTCCGAATTCCGCGATGGGGCCGTCGCGCTGTATTGCTGCGCGAATCAGGGATCCCTATTTGACAATTTGCGCATTGAAGGGGTGACGAATCGGACCTCTCGGCTGATGGCCCCCATCGGCAGCGTCGCCGGGACTACGGCAGAGACAATGCGGATTCCGTTCCTTCCTGCGGTTTCGATTCCCTCGGTGCGGTATTGGGCCCAGCCGGCAGTGGACGGGGTCACGGTGGACAACGGGGAGTTCGAGTGGCGCCCGAATTCCTCGCAGAGCGGGCTGCATCGCATTGGCGTTCTGGCGGAGGCCGACAGCGGTTTCGACAGCCAGACCGCGGAAATTCGGGTGCAGGCGGTCAATCATCCGCCCCAACTGGAGCCGATCGCCGCCCAGACCGTATCCGAAGGCAATACGCTGGTCGCAATCCTGAAGGCAACGGACCTGGATGGAGATGCGGTATCCCTCCGGCTGGAGAATCCGCCGGCGGGCGTTCGTCTGGAGAACGGCCGGCTATCGTGGACGCCGGATCATTCGCAACTGGGGCAATATTCCATTACGATTGTCGCCTTTGACGGCCTGCTCGAATCGCGGGCAACGGTTCCGATCACGGTTCGGCAAGCCAATCGCCCTCCGGTCATCGGACCATTACCGGCCTTAAAAAACCTGACGATCGGACGATACCTGAGTCTCGAGATCCAGGCCGTGGACCCGGATGGTGATGCGGTGGAGATTTCCTGCCCCAATCTGCCGCCCGGAGCGATCCTGGAGGGTAACACTCTGACCTGGATACCGGGGGCCATTCAAACCGGGTTATACGATATCGAAATTGTCGCCAGCGATGGGATCAGCCGCCAATCGAAGGTGATCGAGGTTCGCGTGTTTTGACCCGGTACTTTCACNNAACGCTATTGCCATAACTCCTATTTCAGCCGGATCTTATGGCCTGCTCCGAAGCGATACAGACTTCGGTCTGCGCAAAAAAACCGCTCGGCTTTCGATTCGTGCCCGCAGCGGATCACGAAAGCCAAGCGGCCCTGTCCGGCCAGCCCTGTTGCCAGAGAAGACCAGGCCCCAAAAACCAACCTCAAAGCCCTTCTCCCGGTTGCCCTCCTCCAATCTCCCCTCCGACATATTCTAAAATACCATTTTTGCCCCCCCGCTGTATATCCGGAAAAATACCTATTTTTGAAAGGAAAAATACCGATACGCATTTTCGGGACTGTAGTTCGCGGGTTGAAATGTCAAAATGCGCATGAACTTGTCACAAACCCCCTGCGCAAACCAAAACCGCCCAGGATCTGCGATCCTGTTCGATGTTAAACCCTATTTTAACACCCCTTAAAAGCCGTCAAAAGGAAGGGCGAAACCGATTCCGCCCCACCCAAGACCGGGCAAAAGGCCCGCTGACTGACGGCAGTGAACAATCTATATAAAAGCCATACTGCGGCTTAGGAATTCATATATCGTTTGGACCTACGCGGGCACCGTAATCTCCAGGATGGACGATAGGTCTGTGCTGGGTGATATGTTGGTTGTAGATATTGATGGTATTTGCCGCCTCAATTCCTGTCTTGATCGAAGATTTTGTGACGGGAGGCAGAAGCATCGCCGGGGACGATGTTTGAATCATGCGTTCCGTTACGACCCTCTTTCGTAATTGAGCGAGTTGGGCTTTTCGGTCAGGATCGGGTTCGGATGCCAGGAGAGAATCGATGTCTTCCAGTTCCGACTCCAGAGCCATCTTAATCACTTCATGTTTTCCTGGAGCCCACCGATCCTCGCCCATGGAGCTGAGTCGACCGTACTCCGCCTGGGCGTTGACCATTCGTTGCTGCCAATCTATAAATGTTTTTGTAGAATCTTCGTCGGCTAATCCTTGTGAGGATCCACTTGATCGAGACACGCCGAGTGGGGTTTTTAAGTATTCTTGGCCCTGCGCAGAGGTCATACCAATTTTATTGGATAGAAAGGACTCGAAATCCCTCGCTGCGACGCCAAACTTTGGCTTGGGAGGTTTTACATAGTGCTTGGCGTGCTTCTCGCGTCTTTTTTCCGCCTCGTCCCAGGCGTCCTCCTGGGCCTTTTCTTCCTCTTTGAAAATTCGATCCAGATCCGATTCGGAGATGTTGGCTGCTCCAAGCATTGGCGCGAGTCGCTGGAGCTTGGCGGCGACGGCCGGATCCTGGACACCGCCGAAATCCTTAAAAGATTCCTGGGCCTTTATCATCAGGGCGGCTGCCATCTTGGGCGATTCCAGGCCGCCGGATTTTTGAAGTTCGAGGGCTTGCTTTGTCCAATACCCCTGCTTTCCGACNNCCGACGGTTCCCGTGGCCGCTTCGAGGGATTGTCCGATCCCCGCGACAGAGAGGGACTTTTCCGTGAGCTTTTGTTGGTTCTCAACCATCCTATCAAGTTGTTCATTGAGCGAGGAGATCAATCGAATGACGGCGTGGATTCCCACAAAACCCGATATCATTCGTAAAGCTCCAGAGTAGACGCTATGGATGATCCGGTCCAGCGCTGTCGCCCTCTGTGTGGCTCCCTCAAAGCCCTGCCCAGCGTCCTTTCCCGCCTGCTGGCTCGTCTGGCCGATGGCCTCCGTGGACTTGGCGACCGAGTCCAACTGCTGCTTGGCCTCGGGGCCGCCTTCAACCTTGACTTTGATGTTGACATCTTT
>PMBP01000437.1 GCA_003152975.1 Phycisphaerales bacterium
CATGCTGGTGACCAATTATCACCGTCTGGACGATTGGAGCTATCTGGGTAGCTGCGAGGCGCTGCCGAACAGCTCGATGACGAATCCGACGCCGCTGTGCGGTTCGTTCTGGAACCGACCGGCCGACCTGGAGCAAATCGGTACCCGGTTTAGCGGCGGCTATCTGGACGGGCATGTGTCTTCGTACACTATAACCGAGACGGTCCCGATGCAGGTCTCCAATCGGCGAGACGGCGGCACGCCGTTTCCACCGGAACTTCCGCCGCTGGGAACCTTCCTGATCCCGCGCGAAGGGCTTCGGTAATCCCCGAGAGATTATGGGTTTCATCCCGGTTTACGGTTCAGAGTCGTCCCTGTGGAATCTGGGTCCTGAACTGATAGTTCCCCGATCCGATTTCGAGAACGGTGCCGTCCTTTTGTTTTCGCAGGATTTTGATATCCCCTGATGATTCCAGTGGCCGGCCGCTTTCGGTTACCGAGTCGGGATTTTGTGCGGGCAGATACACCGTCGCATGCGTGTTGGGGGGAAGCGTTACTTCCAGAGAAAATGCGGTTTCCTCTCGCCGCCACTGGCTGCGAATCGGACCCCGGAAGGATTCAACTTCTCCCTTTGCCCAAGTGAGGTTACCGACCGGATGCGGATCTATGACGACCCGACGAAATCCCGGTGATTGCGGATCCGGCCGGATGCCCGCCACCCAGCCCAGCAACCACTCCTGGATGTGACCGAGCATGCAGTGGTTCATCGAAGCGCCGGTGTCGGCGTCCCAGGCCTCGGGCATCGAGGTCCAGCCGTTGCGGACGATGAAGCCGTAGCTGCCGATCGTTGACCGCGCCGTCAGGTCAAACAGGACATCGGATCGCCCCGCCCGGGCCAGCGCCTGGATCAGGTACCAATGTCCGATGTCGCCGGCGGTCTGCTGGGTGTTCCGCTGGCGGATATCGGCCACGATACGATCCAACACGGCCGCTTCTTTACCGTCCGGGACCAGTCCCAGCACCAGGGCCATACTGTTGGCCGTTTGCGGGCTGCCGAGGTTCTGGTATTCGTTGGCGCCATTGAAGTACTGTTTGTTGAAAGCGGCCCGAATCTGCTCGCTCAACTGCTCGTATTTATTCCGGTCCTCGGCAACGCCAAGCAATTTCGCCGTGTCGGCCGTGATGCGGGCACACCGGAAAAAGGTCGCCATCGCGCTGAGTTCCATGGGCGTAAACTGCGAAGCCCCAACGGGCTTTCCATGTCCGTAGTCATACCAGTCGCCCAAACCCGCTTTCGGAACAAGGTCATGGGAGGTGTTGCGCATGTAATCCACAAAGCCCTTCATTGTCGGGAAACTGGATTCGAGAATACGCCGATCCCCATACCACTCGTACACGATCCACGGGACGACCACGGCCGCGGCGCCCCACTCAGGCGTGTAGGCGAACCCGCCGCTGAAGGCCGGATAGGCCGGGGCGACCGTGGGAACCATTCCGTCGGCAGCCTGCGAGTCGGCGCAGTCGCGGCTGATCTTGGTGAAGAGCCGTACGATGTCGTATCGGCCGGCAATCGACGGCCCCATCAGGTAGGCCACCTCCAGCCAGCCCAGTTTTTCGCGGTGCGGACAATCGGTGAGGACATGCGACAGGTTCGACCGCACGGCCCAGTCGATGAGGCGATCGATGTCGTTGATCAGCGGACTGGAGCATTCGAAATGCCCCGCGATGGGCGAGGCGTTCCGGATATGGACGGAGACGATCTCTTCCACCACCGGCTTGCCGTCGGGGTTGGGTTTTCCGGCCGGGACGCCACCTTCCAGTTGAAGGAACTGAAAACCGCTGTAAGAAAATTGGGGTGTCCAGCTTTCCTCGGATTCGCTTCCGAGCGTGTATTGCCAGTAATTCGGATTGCCGACGCCCGCCGGATTGACGAGACCCTGGCCGTCATTGCGTCGGGGTGACATGCCGTGCCGCTGTTCGGCCGGGATCAGCCGTAGAGTCTGTCCTGCCTTTCCGCGAACCCGAATCCGCGGGACCGCCGAGGCGTTTTGCCCGAAGTCGTACACAAACACGCCCGTCTGCGGTTCGTCGATCCGCGCGGGATGAAATATCTCGTGGCATTTCAGTGGCGGACAGGGATCGCCCGTTAATTTGCCGCCGGGACCGTCGGTTTCGACCGCCGGACTCCAGGCCGAATCGTCGAATCCCGATTTGTCCCACCCGATCGGATTCTTTCGAGCATCGAAATCTTCGCCGCCGAGGATCGCGCTGTGGGTAATCGGCCCCTCCGTGGTTCGCCACGATCCGTCACTGACGATCCATTCCCGATGGCCGTCGGCATAGGTGACCTGGGCCTGAAGAATCATCTTCAAAGGCCGAGCGGAATTGACACCATGGACCCGTCGATCGCCGGAGGTGTTGTAGAAACCTTTTCCGAGCATGACGCCGAACACATGCGGGCCGTTCTTCAGTTCCGCGGTGATGTCATACACCGTGTAATACACGGTCTTTTCATAGACCGACCACGCCGGATCCAGGAAACGGTCGCCGACCTTGCGGCCGTCCAGAAACAGGTCGTAATGCCCCAGTCCGCTGACACAGACCAACGCCCTCTGGACGGGTTTGGCGATCTCGAACGATTTCCGTAACAGCGGTAGTCCTGTTGAGCCGGATGCCTTTTCCTCGCGGCCGATCCACTTGCCCCGCCAATCCTGCGGAACGAT
>PMBP01000346.1 GCA_003152975.1 Phycisphaerales bacterium
TGATCCCAATCGGATAGGTGCAGAATTTTGATCCGGAATTGGTCAAGCTATCGGCATCCAATATGCCGTTTACGAAGACGGATACAGCATCGATATTCGTATCGGGTCCGTTATCCCGGATGACAATCGCCACATGATACCATTGCTGCGTGAGCGTATGGATTCCATCCAGGTAACCATTGTTGATCGTAACTCGAAAATGGTCGTTGTCGAGGACGGTTGCTTTGAATACCTCCGGGTGTGTGTCGGTCGTATCATCGCGAGGCCATCGTATAAAAGGAGACTCAAAGACATAGGGATAATTCCAAATCCAGGCCGTTATCGTTCTGGCACGCATACCCACCGGCCAGAGGAAACTCGTCGAATACATATTTCCTGATTTCAGTGCACTGGCATGGATGCCTTTAACGAAAATCTGGCTCGTTGGAGTTATCATATTCTGATGAAGCGGTGAAATATCCTCCATTGATAACCCATCATAACGACCATAACAACCGGTTGCGGGGTCAAATCCCGGCAGGTCGATCGGCCAGTAGGCGTAGAGGTCGGGGGTGAAGGCCAAGTTGGTTGTACGCAGAATCGTTCCGTCGGCAGGGTCGATAGCGTAGAGGTTGGAATCGCCAGCTATTACAGCATAGATGGTTCCGTCGGGGGCGACGACGGGCGAGGCGACGAAAGATTTGGCGGAGTGATTGACGCCGGGATCGAGATTGGATTGCCAACAGATATGGCCATCGGCGGGATCGAGGGCATAGAGCGTGGCGTCATAGACGCTGCCGACCAAGACCGAACCGTCGAGGGCCAGCGTTGGGGCCAGGATGAACGGGCAGGCGAGGGCTTGAGGAATCGTGAAGTCCCACAAGGATTGGCCGAGGGCATCGAGGGCGTAGAGTTTTCCGTCGGCGGAGCCGAAGAAGATTTTTCCGTCGGCGGAGACGGCCGGGGCGCCGTTGATAAAGGCGCCGGTGTCGTACTTCCAGAGCAGCGAGCCATCGGGATTGATGGCGAAGAGCGTTTGGCCATAGGCGGCGTAGATGACGCCACTGGGGCCGACCGTCGGGCCGGAAACGGTGCGGCTGCCGCTTTCGAGTTCTTCGATTCGGACATCGGCCATCAGGCCGGAGAAGGCATTGCCCACCACAGGGTTGTGTCCTATCAATACATCGCAGAGGTTGTCGGTATCGATCCAGTTTGGCACGCCGGCGGTGACCGTCGTCGTCGCTTTTTGCCCGTTGATCAGGAGCACAATATCGGCCGCTTGAAATCCACCCGACGGCAAGATCGCCTCGATATGCGTCCACTGGCCGGTATTGACCGCGATATCAGCGACTGCTGATCCCTGGGCAACGACGGCCGGTTTGCCATCGGCCGTCAGTTCCAGCCGCCATACGCCGAGCGTCGAGGCCGCATTACCCCAATGAACGATCGGATTGACCACCGCGGCCGTGGTTTTCACCCAAGCCGACACCCGACGCGGAAACGAACAGCTGATGCCAGTCAGGCCGGGCACGCGAAGGAAGTCGTCGATGCCGTCGAACTGCAGGGCGCGGCCGAAGGTCTCGTCGGTCACCCAGAAATTCGGATCGGTAAAATTAACAAGCTCTGCGTCGAGGCCGCCGGAGGAGGCGTGGGCGACTAGGCCTGTGGATTCGTTGAGCGGCCATGCCCATGATTGTGTAATCACGGGCTGGAAGTCGTACTTCCAGAGCAATTGGCCGGCCGGATCGAGGGCATAGAGGCAGCCATTCTCGCTGGTGAAGTAGATCGTGCCATCGGAACCAAGGGCCACCGACGACGACAGCCCCGCCGGAGCATATATGGAATCGGTCCGGCTGGTCGGTGGCGTAGCGGTGTCGAAGGTCCACTTGACGCAGCCGAGCGTCGGGCCGATATTCGGGGACAGGCCTGAACTCTGCATGCCGCCGCCCAGAGGGGCCAGATCGGGGGTGCTACCGAAGAAGCCATGGCCTGCGACAGAATCAGAAGGATAATCAGGGTTGAAGCGAGGACGCGAAACGACTGGCGACCGTCGCGGCTGGATGGAGTGATTCTCATCTGTGTTCCTCCGAAATCTGAACCGATCCTTTTCCCCGATGGGAACTCCCAAAACACGCCTCCGACAGGGTGTGTCTATTGTATAGCAGGAATGGGGGAAAAATCAAGAGAAAACCGAATTTTTTTCGGCCGGAATTCGAACGGGGAGGCCGCGTCCCTCCAGCCGGGAAGGGCTACCCTGTGGCCAGAAAAATTTCGAAAAACAGGATTCCCCTATTGACAATCGTCGCCCGATCGGTATATTTTGGTTTTCCCCGTTGGGGGCGTAGCTCAATTGGTTAGAGCATCGGACTGTCGATCCGAAGGTTGAGGGTTCGAGCCCCTTCGCCCTCGTAACATAAAGCCCTGTGGGTCAATGACTTACAGGGCTTTTTGTTTGGTCAGGGATTACCCACATAAGGCAGTGTACGAAAGTGCACCAGAAGGTGTGAAAAGAATCCAACTGAGAAAAGTGCGAAAAAGCCGGCTCATTTTGAAATTCGGTTTTCGAATAGCGGGACAGAACGGATAATGGGGGGTATGGAACAGGCGGTGTATCGAATCCTGGACGTGAATTTTAACCGGGCACGCGAGGCGGCACGGGTGATGGAGGAGTTCTGCCGATTTGTGCTGTGCGACGAGGGACTCAGCGGCCGGTGCAAGCAGATCCGGCATCGGCTGTGCGCGGCGTTCGGCGCAATCGATGTGGGGCGGCTGCTCGTCAGTCGGGATACCGAGGGCGATGTGGGCCGGGGGCTGTGCGTGGAGGGGCAGATGGGCCGGGAGGATCTGGCCGAGTGTTTTACCGCGGCGGTGCGGCGGCTGGGCGAGGCGATGCGGGCGCTGGCGGAGGTGGGGCAGACAGTGGATCGGGGAGCGGCGGCGGAGTTTGAGCGGTTGCGGTTTGAGGGGTACGCGGTGGAGAAGGACACGATGCTTGCGTGGGCCCCGAAGGCGCGATTTCAAGGCGTTCGTTTGTATGTGTTGGTGACGGTCGGGGCGGAGTCGGATCGGCAAAAGGCACTCGACCTGGTTGCACGATGCGCCGAAGGCGGGGCGGACTGTATTCAGTTGCGGGCCAAGGGCGTGGCGGACGGTGATTTGTATTCAATGTCGAGGGAATTTGTTAAAATATGCCGAGAGGCGAAGGTGATGAGCGTCGTCAATGACCGGCCGGATGTGGCGGTAGCATGCGACTCCGACGGGGTGCAGCTTGGCCAAGAGGACCTGCCGGTTGCGGCGGTGCGAGCGATCCAGCGAAAGCCGATGATTGTGGGCATGAGCACGCACAATCCGGCCGAGCTGCGGACGGCACTCTCCCAGGGGGCCGACTATGTGGGGATCGGGCCGGCGTTTGTCAGTCCGACCAAGCCGCAGGTGCCGGTGGCGGGGCCGGCGTATCTGCGGCAGGCCGTCGCGGCGCTGAAAGAGTCGCCCGTGGGGCATGTGGCGATCGGGGGGATAACGCGGGGGAATCTGGCCGAGGTTTTGGCCTGCGGGGTGCGGGCCGTGGCGGTGGGGTCGGCGGTGACGGAGGGGGCGGATCCGATTCAGGAATGCCGGAAGATCAAGCAAGCCATTGTTGAGCGTGATTTGGCGTAAAAGTGATCTTGACAAACCCCCGTTTCTGCGTGGGAAAGATAGGACAATATCGAACAATATCCACATTTCAGTGTGAAAATCATGGTGTAAGCGTTTTACATACCAACCAGACGGTATGTTATTCTAAGAGATTTGCTTATTGAATCGTAAGTTGTTTTCTTGAAACAACTTACAGATGTTACAGGCCCGCTGTATATTGTGATAAAGGGGGCAAAATGGCCTAAAACCAGCGTGTAAACCGTTTTGCCCGTGTGAGTAAGGAATAAACGATCAATCGGTGACAAGTTAGTCACAGGTTATCCACACGGGTTTTCGGCAGTGTTGTGTAAGGTTTTTCAGTAAGCCGTCCGGATCGAACGCTATTGGATATACAACGACGATAAAGATCTCTTCGTGACATCCTGCAAGCCAGTCTTGCGGTTATGGATTGGCCCGATACAATGGCACCGTGTCAGAGGGAGAAGTCAATGCTCTCGGGAAAGGCGAAATATGAAATCCACAGTACTCAAGGCGTTTCCGACTGAACGGTTGTCGGCAGGCATATTGGTTGCGTTCGGATTGTCAGTGCTCGGAGCCACGGTATCGGCCAGCGAGTCCAATGATCCGGTTCTCTGGTATAGCCATCCGGCGAAAAGCTGGGAAAAGGAGGCCTTGCCGCTCGGGAACGGGCGGTTGGGCTGCATGGTCTTCGGGGAGGTCCAGCGCGAGCGGATTCAGTTTAACGAGGACAGTTTGTGGACCGGTGACGATAATCCCAGCGGCGTCTATGAGAAGATGGGGGCATACCAGGCGTTTGGCGATCTATTTGTTTCGATGGATATGCCCGATGACTCCAGCCCGGCGTTCGAGGATTATCGAAGGGAACTGCGGCTGGCGGATGGGATCTTCCGCGTCGAATTCCGCAAGAATGGAGTTCGGCACGAGCGCACGGTCTTTGCCAGTTGGCCCGACCAGATCATCGTGATCCGATGGACGGCCGACAAGCCCGGCGCGATCTCAGGGACACTTGAACTGA
>PMBP01000439.1 GCA_003152975.1 Phycisphaerales bacterium
CAGTATGTCCCGATCGATGAAAAGCATCCCCTTCAGGGGCAGTCTCCGTATAGCGCCTCGAAGATCGGGGCCGACCGATTGGCGGAGTCCTTCTGGCGGTCGTTTGAAACCCCGATCGTCATCGTCCGGCCGTTCAATACCTACGGTCCCCGGCAGTCGGCTCGGGCAGTGATTCCGACGATCATCACGCAGTTGCTGGCCGGCCAGCGCCAAATCCGGCTGGGGGATCTGACTCCCCGAAGAGACCTGAATTTGGTGTTCGATGTCTGTGAGGCGTTTGTGGCGGTGGCCCGATCGGATTCCGCGATCGGACAGGAAATCAACATCGCGTCCGGACACGAGATCGCGATCGGTGACTTGGCGAAGAAAATTATCGAACAGATCGATCCCTTGGCCAAAATCGTAACCGATACCGATCGAATCCGCCCGCAGGCCAGCGAGGTCCAACGGCTGCTGGGATGCAACCATCGCATTCGCGAATTGACCGGCTGGTCGCCCCGGCACAGCATTGATGAGGGTTTACGGGTGACCATCGAATGGTTTCGTAGGCATATGAACCTGTATAAATCGGGCGCGTATCAGACATGAACCCACCATTGGCGAAACGAAAAATCAAGGTTCTGTTGTTTGCCAAAGCAAAACCGGGTCTTGACAAGGTGATCTCGACCCTGGATCGATATGATTGTGAAGTGATCCTTTTTCGAGGCCAGCGGATAGAACCGTTTCCTTCTGGCGCCTATGGAATGGACCCCGACATCACTCTTTCCTATATATCGCCGTGGATGATCCCGGATCTGATCCTTCGCCAGACGAAGAGAGGGTCGATCAATTTCCACCCCGGCCCGCCGGAATATCCGGGCATCGGATGTACGAATTTTGCGTTGTACGAAGGAGCTGTGAAGTACGGGGTAACGGCCCATTTGATGGAACGAACCGTCGATTCGGGGCGGATCCTCGGGGTTCGGCGATTTCCGATCGATCCGCAGGATACGGTTTTCAGTCTGACTGAAAAGGCCTATGCCGAACTGTATCGGCTATTTCAGGATGTCCTAGAGACGATCCTGACGAAGGATGAATTGCCGGCTTGCGGCGAAGTGTGGAAACGGCGCCCTTTTACTCGGCGGCAATTGGAAGACCTGTGTCGGGTGGATATTCACATGCCACCGGAGGAAATCGGTCGTCGAATCCGTGCGACGACCTATCCGGGGATGCCGGGGGCCTATATGGAATGGATGGGATACAAGTTTGAGTATAATCCGAGCCGATGAACGGAATCAGGTTCTCTGCATCGCGGTTCATCCGGACGATGAAACTCTGGGCTGCGGAGGTACTCTCGCCCGGCACCGGCGGATGGGGGATTCGATTCACTGGCTGATCCTGACTTGTCTGGATGGCGCCCGGGGGTACACAGCCGAGCAGATCGGCGGCAGACAAAACGAAATTCAGGAGGTGACGAACCTGTATGGATTTTCGACGGTATCATCGCTGAATTATCCCTGCGCGCGGCTGGATACGATTGCCATGAGCGAATTGGTGCAGGGGATTTATGCCATAGTCCAGCAGGTCAAGCCGGAGGTGGTCTATTTGCCCAACCGAAGCGACGCCCACAGCGACCATCGCGTGGCGTTCGAGGCGATTCTGGGGGCGACCAAGAGTTTTCGATGCCCGTTCATCCGACGGATGCTGTCGTACGAATGTTTGTCCGAGACCGAGACGGCGCCGGCCCTGGCGGAGACGGCTTTTGTTCCCACCGTGTTTGTCGATATCACGGAAAGTTTTTCGGTCAAACAGAAAGCCATGCAGCTTTATCCTTCCGAGTTGATGGCTCCTTCGTTGCCGCGGAGTCCTGAGGTCATGGAAGCCCTGGCCCGGTTCCGCGGTTCTCGGATCGGCGTTCCCTACGCCGAGTCCTTCATGTTGCTCTATGAGGCCATTCGGGCATGAGCACACTTCGAGTGGTCTTCATCGGCGGACAGACAAACGGCCGGGTCGTACTGGAATACCTTGCGGCCAATCGGCATGTTTCAGTTCCATTGGTGATTACCCACCCGGTGGATTCGCATGTACCGCGCTATGCCGATCTGGCCCCGTGTCTCAAGACGGTGAACATGATTCACGATATCCACGCCGACCACCATGTCGAAGAGATTCGCAGGGTCAGTCCGGATCTAATCGTCGTGGCGGGATGGTCGCCGCTGCTATCCCGCGGGTTGATTTCGATTCCTCCCCGCGGAACAATCGGGTTTCATCCATCGTGGCTGCCTCGGGATCGCGGCCGAAGCGTTCTGGCATGGCAGATCGAGGAGGGATACACGGAGACGGCCCTGACGATGTTTTACTATAACGACTTGCCGGATTGCGGGGATATCATTGCCCAGGAACGGATTGCGATCGAATCGAACGACTACATCGGTGATGTGCTCGACAAGGTCGATGAGGCGACATTCAACCTGATGCATGCCTATGTTCCTTTGGTCCGGACCGGCATACCCCTTCGTCGGCCGCAATCTCCCACCGAAGGGACCTTTCGCCGTTTGCGGACGGATCGGGACTCCCGGATCGATTGGGATCGAAATGTAAGGACGATATACAATAAGATTCGAGCCGTCTCACGGCCGTATCCGGGCGCCTTCTTTGAACGCAATGGCCGGCGAATTACCGTCTGGCGAAGCGATCCGGTCCCGATGCCGGATGAAGAATGCCTGCCTCATGCCCTGCCGGGCCAGATCCTTAAGCGGTTGCGGCCATTGGAATACCTGGTCCGCTGCAGAGACGGCGTGCTGCGGATCGAGACGGATCAGTCAATCCCGGAATTGGGATGTCTCTGATGCGGAATAGCATGTATTGTTTCGGGGGTAGCTGTTGAAAACGACGGTGGCTATCTTTACGGCATCGAGGGCCGAATACGGGCTTCTGTATCCGCTGATTGACGCGCTGCGCAAGGATCCCCGTACCGATGCGATGGTCTTTGTCGGGGGTAGTCACTTGACGACGGAATCCGGGCGGACGATCCGGGAGATTCAGGCCGATGGCGTCGCCGTAACCGATCGTTTCGATTATTTGCTCAATGACACCGATTCGGCCACGCTGTCTCGCTCGTTGGGGATTGCGACGATGGAGTTGGCCCGACTCTTCGATCGATATCCGTTTGATTCAGTCTGCGTACTGGGCGATCGGTATGAACTGCTGGCGATCATCAGTTGTGCCATCCTGTTCCGTAAACCCATCTATCATATCCACGGGGGAGAAAGCACGCACGGCCTCATCGACGAGCAGATTCGGCACATGGTGACCAAGGCGGCCCATCTGCATTTTGTGACCTGTGCCATTCATGGTGATAATCTCCGGCGGATGGGCGAACCGGAGTGGCGGATTCACAATACCGGGGCCTTGGCGATCGATCGGATCCGGAAAGTCCAGTCGCGCTCCCGTCAAGAGGTGTTTTCGGAACTGGGGCTGGATCCCCGCCGGCCGGCCGGGGTCGCGACCTATCATCCGGTTACTCTCGAGATGAATGTCGAGGGTCTCGATCAGATCAACCAGTTGTTCGGGGCCATGCGGCGATTTCCCTTTCAATGGGTTGTAACGGCGCCGAATATCGAAATCGGGCGGGATGCGATCCTCGACCACATTCACCGGCGCGCCGCGGAAAATTCCGATATGCACTATGTCGATTCCCTGGGGGCCGAACGCTATTACGGACTGATACCCCATTGCGAAATAGTGATCGGTAACTCCTCCAGCGGAATCCTGGAAGTGCCCTATTTTCGGATTCCCACCGTCAATGTCGGCGATCGACAGGCCGGCCGAACCCGCCACAACAGCGTCATCGATACGGGGTATTCGGAACCCGATATCACCGCGGGGATTCAAAAGGCCCTTTCCCCCGAATTGCGACAAAGTCTGCGAACGATGGAATTTCAGTTTGGCGATGGACATGCCGCGCCGCGGATGGTAGATTTAATAGCTCGAACGAAGATCGATCAGAACCTGTTACGAAAACGATTGGAATAGTCCGTCGAATGACGCGCTGCCAGATCATTGCCGAGGCCGGTGTCAATCACAATGGGTCCGTGGATCTGGCCCTGCGGTTGATTGATGCGGCGGTTGCCGCAGGGGCTGATGTCGTCAAGTTTCAGACCTTTCTCCCCGAGCAACTCGTCACGGCCGACGCCCCCAAGGCCGAGTATCAGATTGCCAACACGGGGGATGGCACTCAATCCCAACGCCAGATGCTTGGCCAACTGGCCCTTCCCTTCGACCAATATGCCCGATTGAAGGAACGCTGCGATCAGGCGGGAATCGAGTTTCTCTCGACTCCCTTCGACTTTGAAAGCGCCGATTGTCTCGAACCGCTGGTTCGACGATACAAAGTACCCTCCGGAGAGGTGACGAATCTGCCGTTCCTGGAATATCTGTCCGCCAAGGCAAAACCCTTGATCCTATCGACGGGCATGAGCACTTTGGCGGAGGTCGCCGCCGCTGTTGAAACGATTCAGTCCTTCCAGCGGTCGTCGGCCCGGTCGGAGGCCCCGTTGACGCTCCTGCACTGCTGCAACAACTATCCCTGTCGGTACGAAGATGTCAATCTGCAGGCGATGGCAACGCTTCGTTCCGCGTTCGGGGTGCCGGTGGGATATTCGGACCACACCCTCGGAATCGAAGTGCCGATTGCCGCAGTGGCGATGGGAGCGGAGATCATCGAAAAACATTTTACCCTCGATCCGAATATGTCCGGCCCGGATCACAGGGCATCGCTGACTCCCAGGCAATTGAAGGAGATGGTCATCGCGATCCGAAATTGTGAGCAAGCCTGGGGAGACGGGGTCAAGCGGCCAACAGCTTCGGAAGGTCCCATGCGGCGTCTGATTCGCAAGAGTGTCGTATCGGCCCGGGATATCCCGGCAGGGGCCG